>QGUS01000044.1 GCA_003242515.1 Actinomycetota bacterium | reverse complement strand
TCAGGCCGGCGGCACGCAGCTCGAGGACCGGGAAGATGTACCCGGAGGTCGAGGTCTCGGTGCCGAAGGCCATCCTGCCGCCCTTCACGACGCTGACGTCGACGGGCTCGGGGCAGACGAGGCCGGCGGAGACACCTTCCTCACGGGAGCCGTCGGCGTTCCAACCGACCTGGAGGGCGGGACCCTCACCCGGCGCCACGTAGATCACGTTGCCGTCGGCGTCGGCGATGTACTGGCCCTCGACCGGCTCCACGCCCTCACCACAGACCGACGGGTCGTTGGTGAAGTACTGGGCGTGGTAGGTGGCCGAGTCGAACCGGACCGACTGCGCCAGCAGCTCGATGTTCGGGAACTGCCGCGACGCGAGCACGTAGTTCGCCGGGGCGAGCGCGCCGATCTGGACCTGGCCGTTGCCGAGAGCGGCGCCGAGCGCCGTGTAGTCGGCGCTGACGATGCCCTCGACGTCGATGCCGAGCGCATCCGACAGGATCTCCGCCAGGACCTCGACGTTGTCCTGCAGCTCCTCGGCCTCGCGGGACGGGACGAAGCCGAAGATGATCTTCTCCGGCCAGTCGGCCCGCGGGTCGGCTGCAGTGGTCGTGGTCTGCTCGGGCGCCTCGGCGGTGGTCGTGGTGCCCCCGGCCGTCGTGGTGGTGGAACCGCCGTTCCCGCCACACGCCGCTACCAGGAGCGCCAGCACTGCCAGCAGCGCCAGTGCTGATCTCTTCATCATCTCTCCTCGCGATGTTCGTGACTCCACCCGCTCCCCGACCGCGGCCGGGTTCGGGAGGCCGACGGCGAGCGTAACAAGATCAGGAATGGCGCGACAGCCGGGAAACGACGTCGCGAAATTCCTCGAAGTCGTGCACGTCGACGGCCCCGGGGACGGGGTCGTTCCAGGGGCGCACATAGCGGCACACGGTGCGGTCCGGGCGGTGCCGGACGATCTCGGGGACCATGTGGGGCCCGTCGTCGAGGTAGACGTCACAGTCGACGGCCCACTTCTGGTCGATGATGTGGACCTCCCTGGCGGGGATGCCCACCCGCTTCACCCACTCCCTGGTGTCCTGGATGGCGTAGCTGGGCTTCTGGGTGAGGACCACGATCTCGTGCCCCTCGTCGTCCAGCTCCACCAGGGCCTCCACGGCGCCCGGGAACGGGTCGAGGTGCCAGAACAGCGAGTGGCCGTCGAGGTCGGCGGCCCACCGCCAGAACTCCGACATGTCCTTGAAGTGGGTGAGTTCGACGATGTCGTTCCACCGCCGGGAGTCCGTCTCCACGAGGTTGGTGCCGAACTGGTGGTTGTAGAACCGCATCCAGCCGGCGGTGAAGTTGGCGACGACTCCGTCGAGGTCTATTCCGAGGCGCATCGGGAGGGCAAGGTAATAGGGAGGAGGCCCGTACCTCGTATCCCCGCCGCCGGGCCTAGCTGATCTCCACCCAGTCGACGACCTCGGGGAGGCGCCGGCCGAGGAGGCGGGAGGAGAGGGCGAGGGACACCAGGTAGACCACCGCACCCCACAGAATCGCGATGCCGGCGGTGACCCAGGGCGACAGCGCCTCGCCGAACGCGACGGTGAGGACGGCCGCCGAGGCCGGGATCACCAGCAGCAGCCCGATGGTGAAGAACGACACCGTCTGGGCTGCGATGGCGAGGCATCCCTGCTCGGTCGACTGGGCGAACACGTCCGTCCCCTCGCGGGGCAGGCGGAGTGGGGCCAGCACCGAGACCATGTTCCCGACCGCCAGTTGGCACCCGATCGCGCAGAGCATCAGGGGCACCACCAGCGGGGTCCATCTCCAGGAACCGGTGAACGCGGAGAGCCCGACGGCGAAGATCGTGGTCTCGATGGTGAGGGCCATGGCCACTGCCAGGTTCTTCCCGAGGATCATCTGCCTCGGCTTGACCGGGAGCACGAACAGGTAGCTGGCCGCGTTGCGCTCCCAGCCGAACTGATTGAGGGCGATGGGGAGGCCGACGAACAGGACCAGCACCGGGGCGAACAGGGGCGCCCAGGAGCTGGACCGGAGGTCGGTGATCATCGATGCCCCGACCATCGAGCCCGCCACCGCCAGACCCACGAAGATGACGGTCCCGGTCCACACCAGCCGCTGCCGGGGATCCCGGACGTAGAAGCGGAGCTCCTTGCGGGCGAGCGTGGGCACCGCGCCCCACGGCCCGGTCGCCATGCCCAGCCGCCGTGCCCTCCGAGCCGGCCGGCTGCCCTCGGGCGGGGTGGTGAGCATGTGCCGGAGGAGGCGGCGCCAGACGATGGAGAGGAGCAGCAGACCGGCCGCGGCGACGACCAGCAGGCCGAGTGCGGGGAGGAAGCCGCCTCGAGCGGCCGCGAGGATCGCCCGCTGGGCGGCGACCGGCGGGAGCAGGTTCGCCCAGCCCTCCAGGGGGGCCGACTTCACGGCCGCGGCGAGGCCGATCTCGTCGATCGTGTCGGCGATGCGGCGGTAGGCGAAGAACGCGCCGCCGCCCATGCCGAGGATCAGGAAGGTGGCGAGGTCACGCCCGCGGCGGGTGCGCAGGAGGGCGGACACCGCGGCGGAGAAGAGCTGGGTGGCGACGGCCAGCGTGGCCAGGTAGACGAGCGAGGCGGGGATGGCCATCCACCAGCCGGCCGGGACGATGGCGGCGTTGGTGACGAGGAGCACCACCGGCACGACGGTCGCCGGGGCGACGAGACTTGCGGCGGCCAGGCCGAGGATCATCCGGGTCCCCGTGATCGGCAGCACGGCTAGCTGCATCGGGTCGAGGTTCTCGTCGAGCGGGAAGATGATGACCGGGAGGGTGGTCCAGGCCACGAAGCCCAGTACGGCGACCCAGGTCATGTAGTGGGGGAAGGCGGCCGGGTCGGTGTCCCGGAGCATCGCCGAGAGGTCGAGGTGCTTTCCGGCGAGCCAGACGGCGAGCCAGGTCAGGAGGGCGAGCGCGATCGGGAAACCGAACCGCCGCTGCGGGTCGTGCTTGATCCCGTTCCAGGTGAGACGGGCCTTGAGGCCTACGAAGTGGCGTACCACGAAGCGCCGTCCACCTCACCGCCGACCGCGGCGATGAAGGCGTCCTCGATGTCGTCCTTGCCGGTGAGCTTGCAGAGGCCCTCGGGGGTCTCCTCGATGACCAGACGGCCGCCCACCATGATCCCGATCCGGGTGCACAGCTTCTCCACCAGGTGCATCTCGTGGGAGGAGAAGATGATCGTGGTGCCCTGGGCCGCCGCCTCCCGGAGCAGGTTCCGGATGATGCGGGCGGACACCGCATCCACGCCCTCGAACGGCTCGTCCAGGAAGAGCACGGGCGGGCGGTGGATGATCGCCGCGCCGAGGGCGATCTTCTTCCGCATGCCGCGGGAGTAGTCGCCGATCAGCTTGGTGGCCGCGTCGGTGAGGTCGAGCATGTCGAGCAGCTCGTCGCGGCGGGAGACGGTCTCCTCCCGGCTCAGGCCGTGCATGGCCCCGGTGAAGTCGAGCAGCTCGGCGCCGGTGAGGCGCTCGTAGAGGTTGAACTCCTCGGGGAGCACGCCGATGCGGGCCTTCACCTCCGTGGGCTGTTTCCAGGTGTCGAACTCCCCGATGCCGGCGGTCCCCTCCGTGGGCCGGAGCAGCCCGACGATCATGCGGATGGTCGTGGTCTTGCCGGCGCCGTTCTGGCCGAGCAGGCCGTAGAACTCGCCGGGCTGGACGGAGAGGTTCAGGTTGTCGACGGCGACGTACTTGCCGAAACGCCGGGTCAGGCCACGGGCCCAGACGGCCGGCCGCGGCGAGGCGTCCCAGTCGTCGCCCCAGTCAGGGAGATGATCCACGGAGGAAGTATCGACCCTCGGCGTGGCTGGGTGAACCCTTTGTCATCCCCGCCGCCCAGCGACGGGGGTGGTTCTCTGCAAGGCACCGAGGGGGCGCGCCGCGCAGCGCCCCGTACCGTGCCCGGTTCCACCGGCCACGAAGCAGCGGCCATGCAACTCGTCCCTCGCAGGCGGTACGGTTGACCCTGCATGGAGTACCAGGCGCTCTACCGGAAGTACCGCCCCCAGACCTTCGACGAGGTGATCGGCCAGGGGCACGTCACCACCACCCTCGCCCGGGAGGTCGCCGAGGGACGCGTCGCCCATGCCTATCTCTTCGCCGGCCCCCGCGGCACGGGCAAGACCACGACCGCCCGCATCCTCGCCAAGGCCCTCAACTGCGAGAACCGGCACAAGGACGGCACCCCCTGCAACGAGTGCTCCAGCTGCGTCGCCATCACCGAGGGCACCTCGCTCGACGTGCTCGAGCTCGACGCCGCATCGCACAACTCCGTCGAGGACATCCGTGACATCCGGGTAAGCGTGACCACGGTCGCCTCGGTGGAGACCTCGAAGCGGGTGTTCGTCCTCGACGAGGCCCACATGCTCTCCAAGGCCGCCGGCAACGCCCTCCTCAAGACGCTGGAGGAGCCGCCGGACCACGTCGTCTTCGTCCTCGCCACCACCGAGCCCTACAAGCTGCTGGACACGATCCGCAGCCGCACCCAGCGGTTCGACTTCCACCCGGTGGCGATCGATGAGCTCGCCGGGTACCTCTCCACGATCTGCGACCGGGAGGGCTACCAGGCCGAGCCGGCCGCGCTCGTGGCCATCGCCCGTCATGCGGGCGGGTCGGTCCGTGACTCTTTGTCCCTGCTCGAGCAGGTGGCTGCCCTCGGCAACGGCAAAGTCGACTCGCCGGGCGTCAGGAGGGCCCTGGGCCTCTCCGGCTCCGAGGCCATGATGACCCTGGCCAGGGCGGTTGCCGAGAACGACGCCAAGGCGGCGCTGGAGCTGGTGGCAGAGATGGCGGGCGACGGCGTCGACCTCCGCCGTTTCGTCTCCGAGGCGATCTCCTTCTTCCGGGGCGTCTTCCTCGCCCAGTACGCCCCCAACCTCGCCGAGATCTCCGACGAGTCCGAGGACGTCCACGAGATGTGGACGAAGGCCGCCGAGATCGTGCCCCGCAGCGACGTCCTCCGCTCCATCGACCTGCTCTCCGAGGCGCTGGTCAAGCTCCGGGAGGGCCGGGAGGAGCGGCTGATGACCGAGCTGGCCCTCATCAAGATGACCCGGCCGGAGACATCCACCGACCCCGAGGCGCTGATCGCCCGGATGGACCGGATCGAGCGCAGGCTCGCCGGCCAGGGCGCCGCCGCCTACGTCCAGCCCGAGACCCCGGCGCCGTCGCGCCCGGCACCCGCACCGGCTGCGTCGGCGCCTGTCGATCCGGCCCCGGCGCCGGAGCCCCCCGCTGCCCCGCCGCCGGCGGCGGCTGCGTCCGCCCCCCAGGCCGAGCCGGAGCCGGCACCCGCCGGGGACTCCGGGCTGCCCGTGACCCTCGAAGCCCTCACCAGGGTGTGGCCCGGTCTGTTCGGCTCGCTGAAGGACCTGCTCGGCGCCCGCCGCTGGGCGCTCTTCAAGGAGGCCGTGCCCGTCGCCGTCGAGGGGCGCACCCTGATCCTCGAGGTCCCCGCCGGCTTCCACCTCACCTCCCTCCAGGAGGACGAGACGGTGGCCCGCATCGTCGCCACCAAGGCCTCCGACCTATTGGGCACCCAGGTGCGGATCGCGTTCCGGGGGAGGGGCGTGACCCGTCAGGAGCCGCAGTCGACCGAGGACATCGACTTCAACCAGCTCGAGGAGCGGCCGACCGTCGACCCGGAGACCCTGCTCGTCACCGAGCTGGGCGCCCAGGTCGTCGAAGAGTGAGTTTCTGGCCCGGACCGCCTGTACCCTGGCCACATGAACCGGCCCCCCGACATGCGTCAGCTCTTGAAGCAGGCGCAGCAGATGCAACAGGAGATGCTGGCTGCCCAGAACGAGCTGGCGCAGCAGCGTTACGAGGGCTCGGCCGGCGGCGGCCTCGTCACCGCCGTCGTGTCCGGCTCCCAGGAGGTGCTGGAGATCAAGATCTCGCCCGAGGTCGTCGACCCGTCGGATGTCGAGATGCTCGAGGACCTCGTCGTGGCGGCGATCCGCCAGGCGATGGAGAACGCGGCGGCCGCGGCCGCCGAACGGCTCGGCGGCCTCACCGGTGGCCTCGGGGGTCTCTTCGGCTGATGTTCGAAGGCCCGGTCCAGCGTCTCGTCGACGAGCTGAGCCGGCTCCCCGGCATCGGGGCCAAGTCGGCCCAGCGTCTCGCCTTCCACCTGCTCACGGTGGATGAGGCCGACGCCCGACGGCTCGCCGCGGCCATCAACGACATGCGGGACCAGGTGGGGACCTGCACGCAGTGCTTCAACGTCGCCTCCGGCGACCTCTGCTCCATCTGCCGTGACCCCCGGCGGGACCGTTCGATCATCTGCGTCGTGGAGCGTCCCCAGGACATCGTGGTGGTGGAGCGGACCCAGGAGTTCCGCGGCCTCTACCACGTGCTCGGCGGGGCACTGTCACCCATCAACGGCATCGGCCCGGGTCAGCTTCGCTTCGACGAGTTGAAGGGCCGCCTCGAGGGGGTCACCGAGCTGATCGTCGCCACCAACCCGACCGTGGAGGGCGACGCCACCGCCATGTACATCGCCCGGGAGTTCAAGCCCCTGGGCGTGAGGGTCACCCGTCTCGCCTCCGGCCTCCCGGTCGGCGGCGACCTCGACTATGCCGACGAGCTCACCCTTGGCCGGGCTCTGGCCGGCCGCGCCGAGCTCTAGGTCACACCCAGCAGACGACGCAGAAGTACCTCCCGCCACCACCCCCGGGTGCCGGCTCGCCGCTGGCCTGGGGCGACCCGGACCACGTCCGCGGCCTCTTCGGCGACCGGATGGAGCTCACCTTCACCCCGATGACGATCGACCTGTCCGACGGCGCATCCCTCGACGACCAGGTGGAACGGTTCATCTCCGTCTTCCCGCCATTGGTGACGGCGCGGCGGATCCAGGAGCAGGACGGTTCGTGGGATGACGCCCTCGAGGACCTCCGTCCCGCGGTGGCGGGGATGTTCCTCACCGCGCCCAGCTTTCTACTCGTGGGCGGGGTGAAGCTCTAGTCCAGGATCCCGTCCTCGGAGAGCTCCCGGAGACGACGGAGGTCGTGCTTGGCCTCCATGTACCGGATCGACCCGGTCTTCGACCGCATGATCACGGAGTGCGTGGTTGCGTGGTCCGACCCGGTGAACACCACCGGCTTGAGGAACTCGCCGCCGGTCACGCCGGTGGCCGCGAAGAACACGTTGTCCGACGACACCAGGTCGTTGGTCGTGAGCACCCGGGTCAGGTCCGTCCCCATGTCCTGTGCTCGGAGCTTCTCCTCCTCGTTGCGCGCCCAGAGACGGCACTGGATCTCGCCGCCCATGCACTTGAGGGCTGCCGCGGCGATCACCGCCTCCGGTGACCCGCCGATTCCGAGCATGACGTCGACCTCCTCGTCGTCCTCGGCGGTGGCGATGGCGGCGGCCACGTCGCCGTCCCGGAACAGCGAGATGCGGGCGCCGACGGCCCGGACCTCCTCGATGTGCCGGCGGTTGCGATCCCTGTCGAGGATCAGGCAGCGCAGCTCGCCGATCTCCTTGCCCCGGGCCTTGGCGATCTTCTTCAGGTTGTCGGCGATCGGGGCGTCCAGGTCGATGAGGCCCGCGGCGTCGGGGCCTACGGCGATCTTGTCCATGTAGACGAACGGGCCCGGGTCGTACATGGTCCCCCGGCCCTCGGCGATGGCGATCACGGTGATGGCGCCGGGGAGACCGTGGGCGGTCAGCGTGGTGCCGTCGATCGGGTCCACGGCCACGTCCACGACCATGCCCTGCCCGGTGCCGACCCGCTCGCCGTTGTAGAGCATCGGGGCCTCGTCCTTTTCGCCCTCGCCGATGACCACGATCCCGTCGATGTCGAGGGTGGAGAGGTGGAGGCGCATGCCGTCGACGGCGGCCTGGTCGACGGCCTCCTTGTCGCCACGGCCCAGCCAGCGGGCGGCGCCGAGGGCTGCGGTCTCGGTGACCCGGACCAGGTCGAGACCGAGGTTCCTCTCGATCGGCTCGGCCATCAGCCCACCTCGACGATGATCGCGTCGCCCTGGCCGCCACCGCCACAGAGGGCGGCGGCGCCGATGCCGCCACCGCGGGCCATGAGGGCATTGATGAGGGTGACCACGATGCGGGCGCCGGTCGCACCCAGCGGATGGCCGAGGGCCACGGCTCCACCGTGGACGTTCACCTTCTCCGGTGGGATGTCGAGGAGCTTCGCCGACCAGAGGGACACGGCGGCGAAGGCCTCGTTGATCTCGACGAGGTGGAGGTCGTTGGGGGAGAGACCGGCCCTCTTCAGCGCCACCTGGAGGGCCTCGGCGGGACGCTCGTGGAGGGTGGCGTCGACCCCGCCGACCTGACCGTAGGCGAGGATGCGGGCCAGGACTGGAGCGCCGACGGCCTCGGCCGCCTCCACCGACGCCAGCACCACGGCGGCGGCGCCGTCGGAGATCTGGGAGGCGTTGCCGGCGGTGATGGTCCCCTGGGGGTTGAAGGCGGGGCGCAGCTTGCCCAGCGACTCGACGCTGCTGCCGGGGCGGATGCCCTCGTCGGCCTCGACCAAGCCCTCGCGCCCCTCCACGGGGACGATCTCCCCGGCGAAGTGGCCGGAGCGGGTGGCCTCGTCGGCGCGCTCGTGGCTGCGGGCCGCCCACTCGTCCTGCTCCTCCCGGCTGATCCCGAGACGGTCGTTCTTCAGGTCCGACGACTCGCCCATCGTGCACTTGTCGAAGGCGCAGAAGAGGCCATCGTGCTGCATCACGTCGACGAGGGCGGCGTCGCCGATGCGGACGCCCCACCGGAGCTCGCGGATCACATGCGGGGCGTTGGACATGCTCTCCATGCCACCGGCGACGACGAACTGGGACTCACCGAGGCGGATGGCCCGGTCCCCGAGGGCGATGGCGGACATGCCCGAGAGGCAGACCTTGTTGATGGTGGTGGCCGGCACGGTCATGGGGACGCCCCCGGCGACGGCGGCCTGGCGGGAAGTGATCTGGCCCTCGCCCGCCTGGAGGACGTGTCCGAAGAGGACCTCGTCCACGGCCGCGGGGTCGACGCCGGAGCGCTGCAGCGCACCCGCGATCGCCGCCCCGCCCAACTCCACGGCGCGCTTGGTGGCGAGGGCGCCGTTGTACTTCCCGATGGGGGTGCGGGCGATGCCGGTGATGACGGTCATTTCAGGGATTGTAAGGAGCCGGCACGGGTGCGGCCCGTCGCGCTTCGACGCCTGCTCCGCACCCGGTACCCGAAACCAGGGTGGGAGTACGGTGGTCAGAGTCCAAGTACCAAGTACTCATTGCCACGTACCGAGAGAATGAAGCTCCTCAACCTCGACCACGTCGCCATCGCCGTCCACGACCTCGACGCCGCCATCGCGGGCTACCGCGAGCGCTATGGGGTCAAGCCCGTCTACCGGGAGGTGGTGGAGAGCCAGGGGGTCGAGGAGGCGATGATCCCCGTGGGAGGCTCGTTCGTGCAGCTCCTCATGCCACTGGGGCCCGAAACCCCCGTGGGCCGTTTCCTGTCGAAGAACGGTGAGGGAATGCACCACATCGCCTTCGCCGTGTCGTCGATCGAGACCGCCCTGGAGCACCTCAAGGCCCAGGGCGCCCGGCTCGTCGACGAGACGCCACCCCCCGGTGCCCGGGGGGCTCGCATCGCTTTCGTCCACCCGCCGGCCCTAACCGGCACCCTGATCAAGCTGTTGGAGTTGGGAGATGACCTGCTT
>QGUS01000043.1 GCA_003242515.1 Actinomycetota bacterium | reverse complement strand
CCGGGGGGGTTGGGTGTTGCCTCACCCCGGCGCGGGTCAGCATCCAGGTGGGGAGGTGGTCGAGGGGTCCATGCTCGCTCATGATTTTGTTGGTATTACCAATGATCAGATATAGTTGGTACTACCAACCTTAGGAGAGGAGGCACCGATGGCCAACACACCGATGACCCGTGTGATCGGCGAGACCGAGAACACCCTCCGCGCCCTGCTGCGCCGGACCCTGGAGCCCAGTGCGATCGACAGCTACGAGGAGTGGGTGATCCTCAACTTCCTGGAGGGAGGGGCTTCCCTGTCGTCCGTCGCCACCCCGCTGCGCATCACGATCAACGACGCCCGGGCGATCGCCGACGACCTGATCCGACGGGGCCTGCTCGCCGACCGGGAGACGCTGACGGCCGCAGGCCGGTCGGAACTCTCGGTGTGCCGCAAGCGGGTCGAAGAGGCAACCGCCCGCATCCTCGCGGGCATCGACCCGGCCGAAGAGGAGGTCTGCCGCCGGGTGCTCGACCTGGTCCGGGAGCGGGCGGCGGCGCTGCTCGCGTCGTGAGGGCTAGCCGCGGGGGATCTCCTTGACCCGCCAGACGATGTCACGGCGGGGATCGCCGGACGGGCTCGGCTCCACACGGGCGACCCGGTACCCCTCCCGCTCGTAGAACTCCCCCGCCCTGGCGTTGGCGGCGAAGTGCTCGATGTAGAGCCTCGTCGCGTCGGAGGGGAGCCGTGAGATGATGGCGTCGAGGAGCATCGAGCCGATGCCCCTCCCCCGGTGCTCGGGGTGGACGTAGAGCTTGTACACGACGTGGTGGTCGCCGTACCGGCCGCGCTGTCCCACGCCGACCAGCTCGCCGCCGTCCTCGGCCACCACCACGTAGCCGGCTCCGACCGCGGCCTCGATCCGGTCCCGGTTCCACCAGTCCACGACCTGCGCCCGGGCCGCCTCGGGGCCGATCAGCGGGGCGTAGTGGTCCTCGATATACGACTCGCCGAAGCTGCAGATGGCAGCGACGTCCGCGGGTGTGGCGTCTCGCACGACGACGGTCATCACGCCGACGATATACCCGAGACGCGCCAGAAACCCGCCCGGCATCGATGCACCGGGAACCGGTTACCGTGCTGGTCGTGACGATCCCAGAGCGCTCTCGTGTTGTCGTCGTGGGCGGGGGCGTGATCGGCACCAGCGTCGCCTATCACCTCGCCCACCTCGGCTGGACCGACGTCGTGTTGGTCGAGCAGCACCGCCTCACCGCCGGCACCACCTGGCATGCCGCCGGCCTAATGGTCACCTTCGGGTCGATGTCGGAGACCTCGACCCGGCTCCGGCAGTACACCCGTGACCTCTACTCCCGCCTCGAGGCCGAGACCGGCCTCGCCACCGGGTTCGCACCGGTCGGCTTCATCGAGCTCGCCACCAACCCCGACCGGGTCGAGGAGTTCCGCCGGGTGGCCGCCTTCAACCGCCACCTCGGAGTCGAGGTCGAGGAGATCTCCGGCAGGGAGGTCGGCGAGATGTTCCCGCTGGCGAAGGTCGACGACGTGCTCGCCGGCTTCTACGTCCCCGGTGACGGGCGGGTGAACCCGGCCGACGTGACGATGTCTCTGGCCGCGGGCGCGCGCCGGCTCGGCGTGCGGATCGTCGAGGGCGTCAGGGTGACCGGCATCCGGGTGAAGGACGGCGCCGTCACCGGGGTCGACACGGACCACGGCCTCATCGAGTGCGAGTTCGTGGTCAACTGCGCCGGGATGTGGGCCCGCCAGCTCGGCGAGAAGCACGGGGTCACCATCCCCCTCCAGGCCGCCGAGCACTACTACCTGATCACCGAGCAGATCCCCGGCATCGACCCCTCCTGGCCGGTGATCGAGGACCCCGCCTCCTACGGCTACTACCGGGAGGAGACGGGTGGGCTGATGATCGGCCTGTTCGAACCGGTCGCCGCCCCGTGGCACACCGACCGGGTGCCCGAGGAGTTCGCCTTCGGGGAGATCCCGCCGGACTGGGATCGCATGGCGCCCTACCTGGAGACGGCCATGGCCCGGGTTCCGATCACCGCGGAGACCGGCATCCGGAAGCTGTTCTGCGGCCCGGAGAGCTTCACCCCCGACCTCTCCCCGGTGGTCGGCGAGGCCCCGGAGGTCCGCAACTACTTCGTCGCCGCCGGCCTCAACTCCATCGGCATCCTCACCGGAGGCGGCATCGGAAAGGTGGTGGCCGAATGGATCGTCTCCGGCCGGCCACAGGTCGACGTGACGGGGATGAACATCGACCGGCTCCGCCCGTACCAGACCGCCGAGGCCTACCGCCGGGAGCGGACGGTGGAGATGCTGGGCATGGTCTACAAGCCCCACTACCCCTACTGGTCGCCGCAGACCGCCCGCAACCAGATCCTCTCCCCGCTCCATGACCGGATGGCGGCCTTCGGGGCGCACTTCAAGGAGGTCAGCGGCTGGGAGTCGCCGGACTGGTTCGGCGAGCCTGGCACCACGCCGGACCCGGGGCCGCTCGGCTGGGGCCGTGCGCGGTGGTGGGACTACTGGCGGCGGGAGCACGAGGCCTGCCGTGAGGCGGCGGTCCTCATGGACATGTCCTTCATGTCCAAGTTCGAGGTCACCGGCGGCGGGGCCGGGGCATTCCTCGACTGGATCTCCACGGCTGCGGTCGATGAGGAGCCGGGCCGGATCACCTACACGCAGTGGCTCAACGAGCGGGGCACCCTCGAGGCCGACCTCACGGTGACGAAGCTCGACCACGACCGGTTCATGGTGGTGGCCTCCGACACCGCCCACCGCCATGTCGAGACCTGGATGCGACGCCACGCCCCCGACGGCGTCCGCATCACCGACGTCTCCCGGGAGCTGACCCAGATCAACCTCCAGGGCCCGCGGTCACGGGAGATCCTGCAGCGGGTGACCGGGACGGACGTCTCCAACGAGGCGTTCCCCTACCGGGCCGTTCGCTACATCCGGGTCGGCGACGCCGAGGTCCTCTGCGTCCGGGTCACCTACGTCGGCGAGCTCGGCTACGAGCTCTACGTCCCAGCGGACCGGGCGGAGGCCGTCCACGACCTCATCTGGGAGGCGGGCCAGGACCTGGGCTTGCGGCACGCCGGCCTGAAGGCGCTGAACAGCCTCCGGATGGAGAAGGGCTACCGGGACTACGGCCACGACATCGACAACACCGACCGGCTCAGAGAGGTGGGCCTGTTCCAGTTCGCCGCCATGGACAAGCCGGACGGGTTCCTCGGCCGTGACGCGGTGATCGAGGAGGTCGCCTCCGGCCTGCCGACCCGGCGCCTGGTCCAGGTGCTGCTCACCGACCCGGAGCCGCTCATGTACCACAGCGAGGTCGTCTACCGGGACGGTGTCGAGGTGGGCTACATCCGGTCGGCCTCGTACGGCCACACCCTCGGCGGTGCGGTCGGCCTGGCGATGGTGGAGGGCGGCGAACTGCCGATCGACAGGGAGTGGATCGAGAGCGGAACCTGGGAGGTCGACGTGGCGGGCACCCGCTACCCGGCGAAGGTCTCCCTCACGGCGCTCTACGACCCGAAGATGACCCGGTTGCGGAGGTAGACGCGTCGGTCGCCGCCTGGCGGCTCCGTGCCGCCGCCGGCAGGGGGTCGAGTCCCTCCGGTCAGCGCGCCACCGCCCAGCACGCCGCGGCGCGGATCTCCTCCAGGCCGATCCGGCCGGGATCCTCGCCCACGCAGCGGGCCGCGACCTCCTCGGGCAGGAGACCCGACTGGAGCAGCGGGCAGCGCGGGTGGAAGCGGCAGCCCGACGGGACGTTCCGGAGGTCCGGGATCTCCCCCTTGAGCAGCTGGGGCTTCTCGTCTCGGCCCGGGACGACGGACAGCAGCGCCCTCGTGTAGGGGTGCTGCGGCTCCGCGAGCACCTCCTCCACGGCGCCGACCTCGACGATCCGCCCCAGATACATCACCGCGATCCGGTCGGCGATGTTCCACGCCAGACCCAGGTCGTGGGTCACCACGAGCACCGCCAGGCCCGACTCGTCGACCAGGCTGCGGAACAGCGCCAGGATCTCGCCGCGGATGGAGGCGTCGAGGCTGGCCACCGGCTCGTCGGCCAACAGCAGCGACGGCTCCATCACCAGCGCACCGGCGATCACGACCCGCTGCCGCTGGCCGCCTGATATCTGGTGCGGGTACAGGGAGAAGAACCGCTCCGGCGGACGCAGGCCCGCCCGGGCCATGGCGGTGGCGACGAGCTCCTCCTCGTCGTCCCTCCTCCCCTGGATCCGCAGGCCCTCCGCGACGATCTCGTAGATCGTGTGCCGCGGGTTGAGCGCCCCGGTCGGGTCCTGGAACACCATCTGGATGCCGGGGTCGTGGAAGGTCCGGCGACCGGCCCTCCCCTTCCACTCGGGCTCGGCGCCGCGGATGCGGATCTCACCGGAGGTGACCGGCTGCAGCCCCTGGAGGGCGCGGATCAGCGTCGTCTTCCCCGACCCGGACTCCCCCACCAACGCCACGACCTCTCCAGGCATCACCGAGATGGAGACGCCGTCGACGGCGCGCGCCGTGCCGAAGTGGACGTGGACATCGCGGGCCTCGACGAGCGGGGTCACACCAGGATGCACGCCGCCCTCCTCTCGGGTCCGGAGATGCGGAGCGCCGGCTCGGCCTCCCGGCACTCGGGCCGGGCCAGCGGGCACCGGGGGTGGAACGGGCAGCCGGCCGGCAGGGCGGCCGGGTCCGGCGGGTCGCCGCCGAGCCCGGACGGAGCCATGCGCGACGACCGGTCGCCGATGCGCGGAAACGCCGCCGCCAGGCCCCTGGTGTACGGGTGGGACGGGCCGGCGAACACGTCGCCCGACGGCCCCTCCTCGACGATCCGGCCCGCGTACATGATCGCCAGCCGGTCGCAGTAGGTGGTCAGCAGCGAGAGGTCGTGGGTGATGAACAGCAGGGCCAGGTCGCGCTGGCGCCGCAGGTCGGCGAGCAGCTCGAGCACCTGCGCCTGGACCATGACGTCGAGCGCGGTGGTCGGCTCGTCGGCGATGAGCAGCTGGGGGTCGCAGGCGAGCGCCATGGCGATGAGCACCCTCTGCCGTTGGCCGCCGGAGAGCTGGTGCGGGTAGGCCGCCGCCCGGCGGGCCGGGATGCCCACGCTCTCCAGCAGCTCCGCCACCCGGGTCTTCGCCGCCTTGGGCGTCGACACGGTCTGGTGGACCAGCATCGGCTCGGCGATCTGGTCCCCGATGCGCTGGACCGGGTTGAGTGCATGGAGGGCACCCTGGAAGACGATGGCGCCGGCGGTCCAGCGGACGGCGCGGAGACCGCCGGGCTTGAGCTCGTAGACGTCCTTCCCGGCGAGCAACACCCGGCCCGACACCTCGGCGGTCCCGGGCAGCAGCCGCAGCACGGCCCCGGCGATGGTGGACTTCCCGCAACCGGACTCCCCCGCCAGGCCGAGCGAGCCGCCGGCGGGGATCTCCAGGCTGACGCCCCGCACGGCCGGGACGGCCCCGCCGGAGGTGCGGTAGGTGACCCTCAGGTCTTCGAGGACCAGGACCGGCTCGCTCATCGCTCCTTCCCCAGCTTCGGGTCGGCGATCTCCTCGAGCGTCCGGCCGACCATCGTGAAGGCGAGCACCACTGTCAGGATCCCGAGACCGGCGGGCACGAAGTACCACCAGGCGTTGCGGGTCATGGCCCCGTTGGCGAACGCCTCCTCCAGGGTCTTGCCCCAGGACGGGTTGCCGGGGTTGCCGAGGCCGAGGAACGACAGGGTCGTCTCGGACAGGATCGAGATGGGGACCCACAGCGTGGCGTTGGCGAGGATGAGCCCGCTCACGTTGGGGAGGATGTGGTTGCGGATGATGTGGCCGCTCTTCGCCCCGAGCGACCGCGCCCGGTCGACGAACAGCCGCTGCTTGACGGTGAGCACCTGGGAGCGGATGAGCCGGGCCATCCATGGCCAGGAGGTCAGGCCGATCACCAGGATGATGTTCCGGGTGGACCGCCCGAGCACCGACGCCAGGGCGATGGCGAGCGGCAGGAACGGGATCACCAGGAACCACTCGGTGATACGCATGAGGAACGAGTCGAGGCGGCCGCCCCGGTAGCCGGCGATGACACCGACCGCGGTCCCGATGACCATGGTGACGGCGGTGGCGGCCAGGCCGACCGTGAGGGACACCCGGGAGCCCCAGACGAACTGGGCCCAGACGGACCGGCGCAGGTGGTCGGTGCCGAGCGGGGGGAACTCCGACGGCGGCGCCCACTGCGGGTTGCCCAGGGTCCGGGCCACGACCGGGCTGAACTGCGCCGGGTCGACGATCAGCGGGGCGACGAGGGCGAGGATCCCGAAGGCGACCAGGATGGCCAGGCCGATCATCCCCTGACGGGACCGGCGGAACTGCCGCCAGAAGCTCCCGGCGGCCGAGACCCCCGGAGCGCCGGAGCGGGTCATGCTGCGGACCGTCACGACGCCTCCACCCTCGGATCGAGGTACATGTAGAGCAGGTCGGCGATCAAGTTGAAGAGGATCACCGACGCGGAGAACAGCAGGAACAGCCCCTGCAGCATCGGGTAGTCGGGCCCGCGGATCGCCTCGGCGGTCGCCTGCCCGAGGCCGGGCCAGGAGAACACCGACTCGACGGCGATGGCACCGGAGAGGATGAAGCCGAGGTTGAGGGCTGCCAGCGTCACCACGGGAAGGAGGGCGTTGGGGAGGGCGTGGTGGTTGCGGACCACCTTGTCGCGCAGGCCCTTGGCCCGGGCGACGGTGAGGTAGTCCTCCGACATGACCTCCACGAGCGACGACCGGGTGACCATCGTGTACTCGCCCATGTAGGCGAGACTCAGGGTGAGCGCTGGCAGGAACAGATGACGCAGGTGGTCGAGGAAGGCCTCGAACCCCTGGAGCCTCACCCCCACCGACTGCATGCCCCCGATCGGGAACCACCCCAGCACCACGGAGAAGACCGTGAGCAGGATGATCCCCAGCCAGAAGTCGGGGACCGAGTAGAGGGTCATGGTGCTGGAGGTGATCAGCCGGTCCTTCCAGGTGTTCCGGCGCCACCCGGCGATCACGCCACCCGCCGTGCCGATGACGGCGGCGAACAGCCATGACACGCCGAGGAGCTCCACGGTCGCCGGGATGCGCTCGACGATCTCGTCCCAGACGGGCTGGCGGCTGTGGAACGAGATGCCCAGGTTCCCGCGGAACGTCTCCCGGAGGTAGTAGACGAACTGCGTGGTGATCGGCTGGTCGAGGCCGAAGGCCGCACGCAGGTTGTCCTGCACCTCACGGGAGATGTTCCGCCCGCGGAGCATGTGTGCCAGCGGGTCGCTGGGCACGATCCGGAACAGGAAGAAGTTGAAGCAGACCACGAACAGCAGGGTCAACGCCGACCCCACGACCTTTCGCAGGATCAGCTTCCGACGGCTGCCGTGCTCGCCGCTTCTGGCCAGAACTATTCCCGTTCGTCTTCGGACTTCCGGCGGGACACCACCACGGCGATGGCCGCGACCACGACGGCCGCCAGGCCACCGATGACCGCGGGGCTGACGCCGCCACCTGATTCCTCCGGCTGGCCCGGAGCCGTGGTCCCGGTCGTGTCACCGGACGGCTGGGTGGTGGTGTCACCCGGGGCGGTGGTGGTGGGGCCACCCTCGGCCCCGACGGGCCGGATGTTCGGGTAGCTGATGCCGGCGAAGTTGAAGAGGACGGGACCGTCGGCCGCGGGCTGACGGAGGAAGCCCTCCCACCGGTCGGCGCGGTAGGCCTGGATCTCGGGGACCTCCACCATGCCGATGTACACGGCCCCCTCGGTGAGGATGAGGGTGGCTTCGTGCACCTGCTGGAGGCGGGTCGCCTCGTCCAGTTCGACCTTCTGGGCCTCGTAGAGGGCGTCGTACTCCTCGCTGCACCAGTTGACGTCGTTGAAGCTGCCGATCTCGTCGCAGATGAACACCGAGAGCATCGAGCTCGGGTCGAGGCTGGGCGTCCAGCCCCAGTTGTAGGTCTCGTAGGTGCCCTCGGCGATCACTGCTCCGAGCTGGTCGGAGTCGAGCGAGATCAGCTCGACCTCGATGCCGATGGCGTCCATCCACCCGACGAAGAGCTCGCCGATGGCGGCGCCCATGTCGGAGTTGGTGTTGACGACGTGGCGGAAGTGCAGCGGGTCGCCGCCGCCCGGCATCTCACGGACGCCGTCGCCGTCGGTGTCGAGGTAGCCGGCCTCGTCGAGGATCTGGTTGGCCTTGGCCGGGTCGTAGGCGAAGACCAAGTCGGCCGGGATCTCCGGTGTCCACCTCTTGTCGATCGAGGGGTTGATGGAGTGGATCTCGCGGGCCGTGCCGTACCACAGGTCCTCGACGATCGCCTGGGTGTCGACTGCGTAGGCCATCGCCTGGCGGACATTCACGTCGGTCATGGCTGGGTGGACGTCACCGTCGCCGTCGCCGGCGTTGGTGCCGATCTGCTCCCAGCCGGCCTGGAAGCCCACGATCACCTCGATGTTGGGGTCGGCCTCGAGGTCGTCGATGGCGGAGCCGGGGACGCTGGCGGCGAAGTCGATCTCGCCCGACTTGAGGGCGGCCACCAGCGCGTCCATGTTGCCGAACTGGCGGAAGATGATCCGGTCGACGCCGGGCTCCCGGCCCTCCCAGCCGTACCAGTTCGGGTTGGCCCTCATGGTGAGCGTCTGGCTGGGCCGGTACTCCTCGAGGACATAGGGGCCGGAGCCGACGCCGTCGAGGTTCTCGTAGTAGGTGACCTCCTCGCCGTCGGTGGCGACGGGCTCCCAGATGTGCTTGGGCAGGATCAGCACGCCCACGTCGGGGAGCCTGGGGTCGGGGACCGCGGAGGTGATCTGGACGGTCCGCTCGTCGATGACCGTGGCGGTGAGATCGGCGGTGACTTCGTAGTGGTTCATCCACTCCTGCTCCGCCGAGGTGTTGATGGTCCAGGCGACGTCCTCCGCGGTGAGCGGCGTGCCATCGGACCAGGTCAGGCCCTCACGGAGCGTGTAGGTCCAGGTGAGGCCGTCGTCGGAGGCGATCCACGACTCGGCCAGGTCCGGGACCGTCTCCATGTCGGCGTCGTTGGTGGTGAGCGCCGAGTACTGGAGGATCCACATCTCCCACTCGCTCATCAGCCAGCCGGCGGTGGGGTTGAGGGTCTCCCAGTTCTGGGTGAGGCCGACCACGAGAGTCGTCTCCCCCTCCTGGGCCGAGGCCACGGGAACCAGCGTGGCCAGGGCGAGTGCCAACACCGACAAGAAGACGACCACTCGTCTCACGAATCAACCTCCTCGAATCCGCGCAATGTACCGGCCCGCGGGAATCACTGTCTAAACAATTCGGGGCTCTCCCGGTCGCCTACATGAGGTGCCAGTCGAGGAACCGCTCCAGTCTCTTGTGGAAGTGAATCTGGGGCTCGCGGCGGAGGAATCCGTGGCCCTCCGTGGGGTAGGTCACGTACTCGAAGGTCTTGTCGTGGCGCTTCAGGTCCTCGACGAGCCGCTCCGACTGGTTCGGGTGCACCCTTACGTCCTTCTCGCCATGGGCGACGAAGATCGGCACCGCGATGTCGGCCACCTTGTGGATGGGCGATCCGGCCGTGTAGGCCTCGCGGGCCTCGGCGGGCCGGCCCATCATCCGCCCCAGGTCCTCCCGTCCGGGGGGGCGCCCGTGGGCCCAGCGGGGAGAGAGGTTGGTGGCGCCGACCCCGGCCCCC
>QGUS01000298.1 GCA_003242515.1 Actinomycetota bacterium | reverse complement strand
GGCGCAGGCGATCGAACGGGCGATCCGGCTGCGCGACGAGCTGCCCGAGGGCGGCACCGCCAGCGTGGTGGTCGCCCGCGCCAACCCCGTCGTCCTGCTGCAGAACTCCGACGACCCCGACCGGTTCCGCCGGGCCGTCCAGTCCATCCGGGCCACCGGCTCGGGCGTGGACTACGAGGCCACCTTCGCCCTCGCCGAGTCCCTGGTCCTCCCGGACCGGCCGACCGGCTTCGTCCTCATCTCCGATGGCCAGCTCACCGAGACCGAGCAGCGGCTCGCCCCGCTCGGCACCCGCTACGAGGCGGTGGGCCGCACCGACACCAACCGGGCCATCACCGACCTCTCGGTGACCGCGGTGCCCGGTGGCCTCCAGGCCCGGGTGACCATCGCCAGCACCGGCGGCCCCACCGCCACCCAGCCGCTGCGGATCGATGTCGACGGCATCACCTACCTCACCGAAGTGGTGGAGGTCCCCGCCGGCCGGACGGTGGAGCGGGTCTTTGAGCTCCCCGAGGGCAAGCTGGTCGCCGCCTACCTTGACGGCCAGGACCTGCTCGCTTCGGACAATCAGAGGTACGCCATCGCCCCCACGCTCGGCGGGCTGAAGGCCCGGGTCCACGGCGACAGCACCTTCTTCGTCGACCAGCTGCTCGCCGCCATCCCGGGCGTCGACACCGATCCCGCCCCCGGCGAGGAGGTCGACTTCGAGGTCTTCGTGGGCGTACCCGTCCCGGAGGGCCAGGCCATGCCGTTCATCGCCATCGACGTGCCCGGAGGCATCCCGGGCGTCGTCCCGGCAGGACGGGTGGAGGACCCCGTCCCGACCCTCGTCGCCCCGGACCCGCTGCTCCAGGACGTCGACGTCTCCGAGCTCGCCATCGCCGACGCCCAGCTGCTGAGGGTCGAGGGCGCCACCGTGCTCGTCGGCGCGCCCGGGGCCCCGCTGATCGTCTCGGGCGAGACCGGAGGGGTGCCCTGGTTCTACTTCGCCTTCACGCTGGAGCGCTCCAACCTCCCGGTCAGCGTCTCCTACCCCATCCTCGGGGCCCGCATGGTCGGCGCCCTGGCGGCCGCCGACGAGGTGCCCGACGCCATCACCGTCGGGACGCGTCTGCCCGGCGAGGATGCCGTCGCCGTGGTCGACCCCCGCGGCAACCGGGCCCGGGTCACCCTCACCGACTCGACCCCCGTCGCCGAGATGCCGGGGTTCTGGACGGTGGAACGCTCCGACGGCTCCGACCTCACGATTACGGTCAACCCCGACACCCGGGAGTCGCGACTCGCCCCGGCCAGGGAGCTCCCGGAGCTGCGGCCGGCCCCGCCGCACGAGGGGCCCTCGACGGCGACGATCGCCCGCTCCCTGCTCCCGTGGTTCCTCGCCGCCCTGCTCGCCGTCATCCTCGTAGAGCTCGCGGTCAGCTGGCGTGAGCGCGGCGTCTCGCGGAAGCAGTGGCTGTGGGGCATGGCGGTGCGTGCCCTCGTCATCGCCCTGGTCGCACTTGCCTGGCTCGACCCGCGGTTCGCCCTCCCCTCCCGGCAGGTGACGACGGTGTTCGTGCTCGACGTATCCGCCTCGATGGAGGGCTCCCTGGCCTCCGCCCGGTCCTGGATCCAGGCGGCGATCACCGCGGCCGGCGACAACCGGTTCGCGGTCGTCGAGTTCGGCGAGAACGCCTCCGTCGCCTCGCCGGTGGGCACCATCCTGTTCCCCCCGGCGCGGGACGTCGACATCAAGTCCACCAATGCCGCCCGCGGCCTGCGTCTCGCCGAGTCGCTGCTCACCGGCGAGACCAAGCAGCGCATCGTCCTGATCTCCGACGGCCGGGTGAACGCCGGCGACCTGCAGGCGGAACTGGAGCGGCTCCGGTCCCTGGGGCTCACGGTCGACGTGCACACCGTCGACGTGGCCCGGGTGGCCGACGCAGCCGTCGCCGGCATCGACGTGCCCACGGAGGTCAACGAAGGCGAGAGGTTCACGGCGACCGTGGAGGTCGTCTCGACCATCTCCGGCGCCGCGGCCGTGGAGCTCAGCGACGGCGAGGAGACGGTCGGAACCCGGGAGGTCCAGCTCCAGGCCGGGACCAACCGGTTCGACTTCGAGGTGGTGGCGCGGTCTTCCGGCCTGCAGCGGCTCGAAGCCCGGGTCCGGATGACCGGAGACGGCGTGACCGCCAACGACTCGTCCATCGCCGCCGTCCAGGTGGCCGGCCCGCCCGGTGTCCTCATCGTCGAGGGGGAGCCCGGTAACGGGGAGGTCCTCGCCCAGGTGCTGGAGTCAGCGGACATCCGGGTCACCCGGATCGGGGTCGAGGAGCTCGGCGGGATCGACGAGCTGTCCGTCCACCAGGCGGCGATCCTGGTCGACGTCGCCGCCCGCCAGCCCGGGGATTGGGATCTCAAGGCCCTGGACGGGCACGCCCGCAACCTCGGACCCGGCCTGAGCGTGGGCGGCGGCCCCCACCCCAACGGCGTGGGCGGCTAAAAAACA
>QGUS01000297.1 GCA_003242515.1 Actinomycetota bacterium | reverse complement strand
CGACCAGCGACCGTGCCCAGGGGAAGGTGCGCCTGACGTCAGTGGCGGTGTCCGGGTCGGCGTACGTGAAGTGGAGCCGCCCCGACCGGCCCGCCGCGCCGGCGGCGAGCAGCGCCATCCGCTCGGGGGCGAAGGTCTCGGCACGACACACCCCGACGGCCACGGCGCCGGCGGCGAGTCCGATGGTAACGAGCCGTTCGGTGAGCGACACCCGCCAGTCTGACAGACCATCTGATTACCGCAGACGTCAGCCCACCCGTAGAATCGGCCCCCACGAAACACGCCCACAGACCCCCTCTGGTCGAGCCTGGCTCGTCGGGGGCGCCCCGGGAGACCGGGGCGGGGCCGCAAGGCCCGGTGGGCGGAGGAAGAAACCAGAAAGGACAACGGAGCGTGGCTGAAGTCACCATGAAGCAGCTCCTGGAGGCTGGCGTCCACTTCGGGCACCAGACCAGGCGCTGGAACCCCCGGATGCGCCCGTACATCTACGGCGAGCGCAACGGCATCCACATCCTCGATCTCCGTCAGACGGTCACCCAGATCGCCGAGGCGCAGAAGTTCGTCCGCGACCTGGTCGCCGGCGGCGGGGTCGTGCTGTTCATCGGCACCAAGAAGCAGGCGCAGAACTCCATCGCCAACGCCGCCCAGCGGGCCGGCATGCCCTATGTGAACTACCGCTGGCTCGGCGGCATGCTCACCAACTTCCGGACGATCCAGAAGCGCGTCTACTACATGCGCGAGCTGCGGCGTCTCGAAGAGTCGGGCGAGATGAACAACCTCCCGAAGAAGGAGCGTCTCGGCCTGCGTCGTGAGCTGCAGAAGCTGGAGCAGAACCTCGGCGGCATGGCCGACATGCAGCGCTTGCCGGACGCCGTCTTCATCATCGACGTGAACACGGAGGCGACCGCGGTCACCGAGGCGTCCCGTCTCGGCATCCCGATCATCGCCTTGGTCGACTCCAACTCCGACCCGGACCCGGTCGAGTACGTGATCCCGGGCAACGATGACGCGATCCGCGCCGCCGACCTCATCGCCAACGCCATCGCCGACGCCTGCGTCGAGGGCAAGGAAATCGCCGCGAAGGGCAAGGTGGCCGCCAAGGAAGGGGAGGACTCCTGATGGCCGAGATCACCGCCAAGGACATCCAGCGGCTCCGCCAGGAGGCGGGGGTCGGCATGATGGACGCCAAGCAGGCCCTCGTCGACGCCAACGGCGACTACGAGGCGGCGTTCCAGCTCCTCCGGGAGCGGGGCAAGGCCAAGATGGCCAAGCGGGCCGACCGCGAGGCCAACGAGGGCGTCATCGGCTCCTACATCCACTATCAGACGGGCCGTCCCGTGATCGGCGTGCTGGTGGAGCTGGTCTGCGAGACCGACTTCGTCGCCAAGAGCGACGAGTTCCGCCAGGTCGCAGACGACATCGCCATGCACGTCTCCTGGTCCAACCCGCGCTGGATCACCCGGGACCAGGTCGACCCCGCCGCCCTCGAGGAGGAGCGGGAGATCATCACCAAGCAGGCGGAGTCGGAGGGCAAGCCCGCCGACGTCATCCCGCGCATCGTCGAAGGGCGTCTCGAGGCGTTCTACGCCGACAACGTCCTGTACGAGCAGAAGTTCGTGAACCCCGAGCGTTTCGACGGTACGGTTGGGGACATGGTCGCCGCGCTGGCCACGAAGATGGGCGAGAACATCTCGGTGCGCCGCGTGGCCCGTCTGTCGGTGGGTTCCTGATTTGTCGCAAGAGTCGCCGCGTCGCGTCCTGCTCAAGCTGAGCGGGGAGGCCTTCGCCGACCCGGAGGTCGGCTACGGCATCGACCCGGCGACCGTGCAGCGTGTGGCCTCGGAGATCGCTGAGGCGGTCTCCGAGGGCATCGAGGTCGCGGTCGTCGTCGGCGGGGGCAACATCTTCCGGGGCGTGTCCCAGGCCGCCAAGGGGATGGACCCCGCCACGGCGGACTACATGGGGATGCTGGCCACGGTGATCAATGCGCTGGCCCTCCGGGACGCCCTCGAGAAGGCGGGTGTCGCCACCCGGGTCCAGTCGGCGATCACCATGCAGGAGCTCGCCGAGCCGTACATCCGGCTTCGGGCCATCCGGCACCTGGAGAAGGGTCGTGTGGTGATCTTCGCCGCCGGCACCGGCAACCCGTTCTTCACGACCGACACCACCGCCGCGCTCCGGGCCATCGAGATCGGAGCGCAGGTGCTGCTCAAGGCGTCGAAGGTCGACGGCATCTACGACCGCGACCCCCGGAAGAACCCCGATGCGAAGAAGCACGAAGACTTGAGCTACATGGACTTCATCGCCGCCGAACTCCAGGTCATGGACACCACGGCAGTTACGATGTGCAAGGAGCATGGCGTGCCGATCCATGTCTTCGACATGACGGCGCCCGGGAACATCGTGAAGGCCGTTCGCGGCGAGAAGATCGGCACCGTGGTTCACTGAACAGGAGGGCCTGATGATCGGCGATCTCCTTCGGGAGGGGGAAAAAAAAAGGGAG
>QGUS01000042.1 GCA_003242515.1 Actinomycetota bacterium | reverse complement strand
TCGTGGGATAGGAAAATTGTAAAAAGGACAGGTGTAGAAGTGGACGCCCTCCGGCCCGTAGATGGCGTGGCTGCCGAAGATCGAGTCCTTCCAGCCGCCGAACGAGTAGTACGACAGGGGCACCGGGATCGGGACGTTGATCCCCACCATGCCGACCTTGATCTCCCGCTGGAACTTCCGGGCCGCGCCGCCGTCGTTGGTGAACACCGCGGTGCCGTTGCCGTACGGGTTCCGGTTGATCAGGTCGATGGCCGCCTCGAAGCTGTCGATGCGGACCGTGGAGAGGACGGGGCCGAATATCTCGTCCTGATAGATGGTCATGTCGGCGGTGACCCGGTCGAAGAGGGTCGGCCCGACGAAGTAGCCGCCCTCGTGTCCGGGCACGACGAGGTCGCGGCCGTCCTTGACCAGGACCGCACCCTGGGCGACGCCGGCGTCGATGTAGGAGCGGACCCGCTCCATGTGCTCCCTGGTGACCAGCGGGCCCATCTCCACGCCGGGCTGGTCGCCCGGGCCGACCACCAGCTTCTCCATGCGGGCGGCGACCGACTCGACCAGTTCGTCGCCGGCGCGGCCGATGCCGACCACCGCCGAGATCGCCATGCAGCGCTCGCCGGCCGACCCGAACGCGGCCGACACGGCCGAGTCGGCGGCCAGCTCGATGTCGGCGTCGGGCAGCACGACCATGTGGTTCTTCGCCCCGCCGAGGGCCTGGACCCGCTTGCCGGCCCGGGTGCCCGTCTCCCATATGTACCGGGCCACCGGGGTGGAGCCGACGAAGGAGACGGCGGCGACGCCCGGGTGGGAGATCAGCGCCTCCACGGCGTCACGGCTGCCGTGGACCACGTTGAACACTCCCTCGGGCAGCCCCGCCTCGGCGAGCATCTCGGCCAGAAGGATCGAGGCGGACGGGTCCTTCTCCGACGGCTTGAGCACGAAGGTGTTCCCGCAGGCGATGGCGATGGGGAACATCCACATGGGGACCATCGCCGGGAAGTTGAACGGCGTGATTCCGGCCACGACCCCCAGGGGCTGACGGATGGTGAAGGTGTCCACGCCCGTCGAGACCTGGTCGGAGTAGGCGCCCTTGAGCAGGTGGCCGATGTTGCAGGCGAACTCCACCACCTCGAGGCCGCGCTGCACCTCGCCGAGGGCGTCGTCGACGGTCTTGCCGTGCTCCGAGGTGATCACCTCGGCGAGCTCCCGGCGCCTCCGGGAGAGGATCTCACGGAAGGCGAACATCACGCTCTGACGGGTGCCGATCGACGAGTCGCCCCAGCTACCGAACGCCCGCTGCGCCGCGGCGACCGCGGCGTCGACCTCGGCCTGGGCCCCGTAGACGACCTCGGCCGTCTGCCGGCCCGTGGCAGGGTTGAAGACGGGTCCAACGACGCCCGAAGAGCCCTCGGAAGGCTTGCCGTCGATCCAGTGGTGGATCTGCCTCATGACGGGCCGAGGCTAGCCCGGTCAGGACCCGGCTTCCTCGGCGGCGATCACCTCGGCCACGTCCCAGGCGCGGACGCGGGTCGGGGTGATCACGATCCCCACCGAGTAGTCGGCGGCGAAGCTCTCCGGCGTCCAGCCGAGCGCGGCGATCTGGCCGGCGTACTTGGCCACGTAGTCCGGCCGCCGGTCGGCGGGCGGCATGTCCGGCTCGATCCGGGCCCGCCCCTCGATGGTGACGCAGCCGCTGGCCTCCCGGTCGCCGCGCATGGTGACGCTGACACGGTCGTTGGCCCGGATGGAGGCGAGCCGGGGGGTGTCCGGCCGGTTGTAGACGACGATCTCGTCACCGACGCGGAGGAACCAGACCGGGGCGGTCTGCGGCTGACCCTCCGCCGTGACGGCGGTGAGGTGGACGATCAGGGCGCGGTCGAGCGCCTCGCAGACGTCGGGCTTGTCGGTGAGCATGGCACCCACGCTACCGCGGCCCGCCGGGGACGTTCCCGGGTCAGCGGCGCTGCAGGTCCACGACCACGGGGAAGTGGTCCGAGGCCCTGCTCTGGATCACCCCGGCATCGACGGCGACGAGGTCGTCGGTGTGGAACACGTAGTCGATCCTGTGCTCGGGGTTGGCGGCGTTGGAGGTGAACCCGTCACCACGACCGGCCTCGGCCCAGGAGTCGACCCAGCCGGCAGCCAGCAGCTCCTCGAGCTGCCTCCAGCCGGGACGGGCGTTGAAGTCGCCCACCAGCACCGCCGGGGTGACTCCACCCCACTCGCTGAGGATCGTCTCGATCTGCTCGCGGTGCACCGGGTAGAGGTCGCCCTCGGGGTCGGCGTCGTGCGCCTTCGGGTCGTTGACGTGCTGCAGGTGGGTGCTGATGAACAGCAGCCGCTCCGGCCCCTGGATCATGGCGCCCAGGTAGCCGCGGCGGAGGGGAGTCCCCACCTTCGGGAGGTGCGTCTCGGTGATGGAGACGATCGGGTAGCGGCTGAGGATGGCGTTGCCGAAGGTCGGGTCGGTGGTGCCGAAGAACTCGGCGTACGGGTAGCCGAGGCGGTTGGCGAGCCAGAACAGCTGGTCGGCCACGCCGGAGATGAGCTGGCCCCGGGAGACCTCCTGGAGCCCGACGATGTCCGGCTCGGAGTCCTCGATCGCCCGGGCCACCGCCTCGAGGTCCATGGTGCCGTCCACCCCGTACGCGGAGTGGATGTTGAACGACATCACCCGCACCGGATACGACGCCGTGGCCAGGTCGGCGGCCCGGGTGTCGTTGGCGCCGAGCATGCCGAGCAGCGGCAGCACGGAGGCCACCGCGGCGAACGCCCAGGAGAGGTGGGTGGCGCCCGGGCGGACGGCCTGCTCACCCAGGGCGCCGAGGAGCCCGACGACGCCCAGGATCACCGCCACCGCCACCCGGACCTGGGACTGGGTGAAGCCGAGGTTCATGTCGAGGACCACGTAGTAGGCCAGTCCGATGACGACCAGCAGTGTCGACCCGATGGTCAGGTATGTGGCCGAGGCCCCCACTCCCCCCTCGTAGGTGTCGGGGACGAGGCTGGACCAGACGACGGCCGCCGCGGGGACGGCCAGGACGGAGAGGATGTCGAAGGCGGTGCCCGGTGTCTCGGCCAGCATCAGGGCGACGGCGAGCACCACGGCCGAGACGGCGGCGACGGGGCGGGCTCCCTCGAAGCGGGCCAGGATGAGCAGGGCGACCACGTTGAGCAGGGCGATGCGGAGCTGGGTCTGCGCTCCGTCGGCCCCGATCACCTCCGCCGTCCATCCCTGGCTCTGGAGGATGAGGAACTGGGCGAAGAGGAACGGCCCGAAGGCGATCATCTTCCAGCCCGTCCCCCACAGGACTCCCTCGGTCTCGGCGACCGGGCACGCCCACAGGGCGTAGAGGGTGAGGACGCCCATGGCGACCACGGCGCCGACCGCCATGGCCCCCGGCTGGTATGCGAGGTCGAGGCCGAGGCCGACCCCGCGGATCGCGGTGTCGATGGCGAGGCCGAGGATCACGCCGCCGACCAGCGTCTGCCTGCCCATGCTGAGCAGGAGCGGGAGCACGCCGATGAAGGCCCAGGCGGCGATGCCGGAGCTCCACAGGTCGACCGCCGGCGAGGTGGACACCTGGTTGACCACCCGGCCGAAGACGAGGAGCAGCACCCCCAGCCAGGTGGCGCCCCGGACCGTGAGGAACCGGGACAGGGCCGGGAAGACGAAGGCGAGGACGAACGGGGCGAGCGAGATGGGCACCAGGTCGAGCACCCCGACGCCGACGGTGTCCCGCAGGTACCAGGCCAGCGATCCGAACAGGAAGCGAATGCTCTGGGCGCCGAGGGTGAAGACGAGGGCGCCGCAGAGGATCTTCAGGCTCCGTCTCGTGTCTGACGCTTCGAACACGGGCCTAGACGGTACCCGGCCCCCGCCGGGAAGCGGCGGCCATGGACGCCGCACCGCCGCGCACGACCGGGCTCAGTGCTCGTGGCCGTGGTCGGGGAAGTCCGGGTCGTGGTGATGGTGGTGGTGGGTCCGCGGTGCGTAGCCGCCGTCGGGGAGGTACCTCGGCGCCTCGTCGACCACCGAGTCGAACCTGAGCCCCATGAGGATCACGCCGGCCGCGCCGGCCTGCTTCGCCCGCTCCTCGGTCTCGGCGAAGATCTCCCACGCCACCTTGCGGCGGGCGTCCGGCGCCAGGGCGTCGATGCGGGCCTTGAGGGCGTCCGTGGCCGGCACCGCCCCGATCCCCTCCATCCGGTCGATCCACTCGGGGCTGAACGGCGGGATCGCCATGAGGTACACCGGCGGGTCGCCGTCCTTCAGGTCGAGGCGGGCCATGTTCTGCTCCACCGTCTCCGGGTCGATGACCGGCCCGGCGACGAAGAACTGCGCCCCGACCTCGATGCGGCGCCGGAACTGCCACTCCCGGAACCGCGTCGGCATCCCCACCTCGAAGTCCGGGAGGGAGCTCTGCAGCTGCCGGAGGTGCTCCACGATCTCGTAGTGGTGCGCCATGTGGTCGATGTGCGGCACGGTGTCGCCGATCACGACCAGGAAGCTGTCGACGCCGTTGCCCAGAGCGCCCCGCACCTCCGACTCGATGGCCAGGATGTTGCGGTCCCGGGTGGACACCACGACCGTCGGGTGCACCTCGGGGGTGTCGTGGGTGATCCGGGCGGCGAACGCGAACGGCGAGACCCGGATCTTCCCGAACACGTTGTCGGTGATCAGCACGTGGCTCCAGTGCGGGGTGAGCCGGTGATGCCGCATGTCGGGCAGCTCCGGCGGGTTCACCTCCGCGATGCGGATCCACTCACGACTGGCTGTCAGCAAGGCGCTCCTCCCTGGGCTTCCGGGCGACGAAGTACTTCGCCTGCGGGTGATGGCAGATGATCGCCGAGGTGGTCTGCTCCGGCTGGTACTGGTAGCCGGTGTCCGCCCCGACGCGGACGCCGATGCGTGAGGCGTCGAGCAGACGCGCCACGGTCTCGTTGTCCTCGAGGTCCGGGCACGCCGGGTAGCCCCACGAATACCGGCCGCCCCGGTACTGCTGGCGGAACAGGCCGAGGAGGGTCGGGCCGTCCTCGTGGACGAAGCCCCACTCGGTGCGGACCCGGTGGTGCCAGTACTCGGCGAGGGCCTCGGTCATCTCCACGCCGAGGCCGTGGAGCAGCAGGTAGTCCTGGTAGCGGTCCGCCTCGAACAGCTCCCCGGTGCGTTCGGAGACCCGCGGCCCCATGGTCACGATGTGGAAGGCGGCGTAATCGACCTCGCCGCTCTCCACCGGGCGGAAGAAGTCGGCGATGCACAGCCAGGGCTCCTCGGCCTGACGGGGGAAGGAGAACCGGCAGAGCTCCTCGCTCCGGTCGGTGTCCTTCCAGATGATCAGGTCGTTGCCGTCGCCGTTGGCCGGGTAGTAGCCGTACACCACCTGGGGCACCAGCAGGTCGTCCGTGCGGGCCTTGGCCAGCTCGGCGCGCAGCACCTTCCCGAGACGCTCCTTGAACTCCCGGTCGGTCTCCCCCGACTCCGGCCGGAACTGCCACTGGTTCCGGAACAGGGCGGTCAGGTTGAGGAACGGGACGATGTCGTCGAGCGAGATCCCCTTGACCACCCGGCTCCCGATGAACGGCGGCTCGAACACGGGGTTGTCGGTGGCCACGGTCGGCGACCGCCGCGGGGCCTCGGTGGGCTCCACCCGGTCGAACCGCGATGCCCGCGGCTTCTCCGGCAGAGGGGCCGGCTCGCCGGCCACGATCTTCGCCATGGCCTCCAGGCCGGCGAACGCGTCCTTGCCGTAGTAGAGCGGGCCGGGGTACCGGCTCCTCAGCTCGGCCTCGACGTAGTTCCGGGTCAGGGCCGCTCCGCCGAGGATGACCGGCACGTGGCCGAGGCCCCGGCGGACCAGCTCGTCCAGGTTGTCCTTCATGATCAGGGTGCTCTTGACGAGCAGGCCGCTCATGCCGATGGCGTCGGCCCCGGTCTCCTCGTACGCCTTGATCATCTCGGAGATCCCGACCTTGATCCCGAGGTTGTGGACGGTGTAGCCGTTGTTGCGGAGGATGATGTCCACGAGGTTCTTCCCGATGTCGTGGACGTCACCGGCCACGGTGGCGAGCACGACGGTCCCCCGGTTGGCCGAGTCGGCCTTCTCCATGTGAGGCTCGAGGTGGGCCACCGCACGCTTCATGGTCTCCGCCGACTTGAGCACGAACGGCAGCTGCATCTCGCCGGTGGCGAAGAGGTCGCCCACGACCTTCATGCCCGCCAGCAGGTGCTCGTTGATGATGTCCAGGGGCTTCCACCCGAGGGCCATGGCCTCGTCGAGGTCGGGGATGATCCCGTTCTGGTCGCCGTCCACGATCCTCCGGGCGAGCCGCTCGCCGAGCGTGAGCCCCTCGTAGCGGTCCACCTTCTCGTCGACCTCCTCCCTGCCCGACGACAGCTCGATGAGCCGGTGCAGCGGGTCGTAGGCCTCCCGACGGCGGTCGTAGATCAAGTCGAGGCAGGCCTCACGCTCCTCCGGATCGATCTTGGACAGCGGCTGGATCTTCCCGGCATGGACGATGGCCGCGTCCAGCCCGGTGGCCACGGCCTCGTGGAGGAAGACGCTGTTGAGCGCACGGCGGGCCCTCGGGTTGAGGCCGAAGGAGATGTTGGAGACGCCGAGGACGGTCCGGGCGCCGGGGATCTCGGCCTTGATCCGGCGGATGGCCTCGAGGGTCTCCATGGCGTCCCCGCGGAGGTCGTCGTCGCCGGTGGTGAGGGGGAAGGTGAGGGCGTCGAAGAAGAGGTCCGTGCTGGAGAGCCCGTAGCGCTCGGTGGCAAGCCTGTGGATGCGGTGGGCGATCTCCAACTTGTGCTCGACGGTCCGGGCCTGGCCGGTCTCGTCGATGAGGAGGCAGATCACGGCGGCGCCGTGACATCGGGCCAGCCGGAACACCCGGTCGAGGCGTGACCCATCGGCATCGCCCTCCTCGAGGTTGGCGGAGTTGAGGACGCACCGGCCGCCGAACCGCTCCAGGGCGGCCTGCATCACCTCGGGCTCGGTGGAGTCGATGACGACGGGGGCGGCCACGTCGGTGGCGAAGGCGGCGGCGAGCCTGGACATGTCCTCGACGCCGTCCCGTCCCACGTAGTCGACGCAGAGGTCGACCAGGTGGGCGCCCTCCTCGATCTGCTCCCGGCCGATGGCGACGCACCGCTCGATGTCCCCGGCCAGGAGTGCCTCGCGGAACGCCCTGGAGCCGTTGGTGTTGGCGCGCTCCCCGATGATGAGGAAGGAGGTGTCCTGGTCGAAGGAGACGGGCGAGTAGATGGAGGCGGCGGCGTCGATGACCTTCGGCTGCCGCTCCTTCGGCTTCGCCGGGCGTACGGCCTCGACGACCGCGGCCAGGTGCTCCGGCGTGGTCCCGCAGCACCCGCCCACGACGCCCACGCCCAGCTCGGTGACGAACCGGCTGAGGTGGTCGGCCAGCTCCTCCGGCGCGAGGTCGTAGGTCATCTGCCGGTCCACCACCCGGGGCGGGCCGGCGTGGGGGATGGCGGAGACGGGCACCGGCGAGTGCTCGGCCAGGTAGCGGATGGGCTCCCACATCTCTGTGGGGCCGGTGGCGCAGTTGAGCCCGATCACGTCGGGACCCACCGCGGCGAGCGAGGCGAGTGCGGCGCCGATCTCGGTGCCGGGGAGCATCCGGCCGGTCAGTTCGATGGTCACCTGCACCTGGAGGGGGACCTCCCGGCCGGACGACCGCATCGCCCGGCGGGACCCCTCGATGGCGGCCTTGGCCCCGAGCAGGTCGAACTGGGTCTCGATGATCAGCAGGTCGGCCCCGCCGTCGATCAGGCCCGCGGCCATCTCCTCGTAGGCGGTGACCAGCTCCCGGTAGGTGACCTGGCCGAGGGTGGCGAACTTGGTGCCGGGACCCATGGATCCGGCGACGAACCGGGGCCGGCCGTCGCGGGCGACGTACCCGTCCACCGTGGCCCGGGCCACCGAGGCGGCCGCCGAGGCGACCTCGTAGGCGCGGTGGGCGATGCCGTACTCGGCCAGCGTGATGGCGAAGGCGCCGAACGAGTTGGTCTCCACCACGTCCACCCCGACGTCGAGGAACGACCGGTGGAGCCCGGCGATGACGTCGGGCCGCGTCACGGAGAGGATGTCGGTGCACCCCTCGAACTGGGGGCCACCGAAGTCGTCCGCGGTGAGGCCCAGACGCTGGAGGTTGGTGCCCGTGGCGCCGTCGAAGATGACGGGCCCTGCTGCGACTGCGTCCAGATAACTCAACGAACCCTCCCGGCTCGACATGGTCTTCCCTTTTGTCGCGAAACGCCGACGGAGGACCATGGGCCGGAGGCCCAGAGGTCACTCATCGTCCAGGCATTGGCACCGTGCCATCAGGCCGGTTGCCGCGGCGTCGTAGGGCCTGTCCCTCGGCCGCTCTTGATGAGCGTTTCTGCCCACAGAGTACCCGGTACTCCGTGCTTGGTACAGGAAGTACCTGGGTCGCCGGGCCGCTGCCGGAGGCTGACCGCTCCAGCTCACCCACCCCGCCCGCGTGCGGTCAGAGCAGGAAGGCCCGCAGGTCGTCGAACCGCATCGGGCCGGTGGTTAGCACCCGGGTGTGGAACTCCTTGAGGTCGAAGTCCGCGCCGAGACGCCGCCGCGTCTCCTCGCGGATCGCCAGGAACTCCCGCTCCCCCAGTTTGTAGGTCGGGGCCTGCCCCGGCCACCCGAGGTAGCGCATCACCTCAGCCTCGGCCTCCGTCCGGGACTGCATCCCGTAGTGCTCCATGAAATCGATGGCGTTCTCGTACGACCACGGCTCGCCCGGCGCCACCGCCGACGACCCGTCGATGGTGAGGCCCAGGTGGAGGCCGATGTCCACCACCACCCGGGACGCCCGGTACATCTGCTTCGAGAGCATCCCGAAGTACGGGGCCGGGTCGGAGAGGTAGCCGAACTCGCCCATGAGCACCTCGGCGTACATGCCCCAGCCCTCGGCGTACCCGCTCGTCCCGACGAGCAGACGGTGCGCCCGGCTCAGGCGGTCCCGGTTGTGGACGACCGTGGCGATCTGGAGGTGATGGCCCGGGAAGCCCTCGTGGTAGGCGGTGGAGCGGTGCTGGTAGAGGGGGTACGGGCCATCCGGGGGCACGGCGTACCAGACCGAGCCCGGACGGCTCAGGTCCTCGGAAGGGCCCATGTAGTAGACGCCGAGAGCCCCGCCCGGAGGCGCCAGCCGCACCTCGAGCGGCCGGATGGCGTCGGGGACGTCGAAGTGCCGGCCGGAGAGGTCGTCCACGGCCCGGTCCAGCACCTCGCGCACGAAGGCGAGCAGCTCGTCGGTGGTGTGGATGACCCCGGACGGGTCGGTGTCCAGGTGGCGCCGCACCTCGGGCCAACCGGCGCCGGGCAGGATCTGCTCCCCCACCCGCTCCATCTCGCCGATGAGACGGGCCAGCTCCTCCCAGCCCCAGGCGTACGCCTCGATCGGATCGACATCCTTGCCCACCAGTTCGGACAGGGCGTACCGGTAGTACTCGGCACCCACGCCGTCGGCCTCGGGCGCCCGCGGCAGGTACTCGGCCTCCAGCCAGTCGGCGAAGCCGGCGGCGGCCGCCTTCGCCCGGGCGAGGGCAGCATCGACGCGGTCGCCGCCGAGGACGCCCCGGATCCGGGCGGCGACACCGTCGTACGCCGAGCCCTCGCCGGCGAGGTGCCGGAGCTGGCCGATCACCGAGCGGGCCTGGCGCCGCGCGACCATGATCCCGGCCTCCATGCCCGCGGCGGCCGTGAGCCGGGCGTCGGCGGGGGAGCCCTCGGGGCCATCGAGCGG
>QGUS01000041.1 GCA_003242515.1 Actinomycetota bacterium | reverse complement strand
CTCGAACCGGGCTTCCTGGATGGCCCCCCGTTCTTTTCCGTGTTCGCCGGTTCGGCCCCCCCCCTCGGGGAGAGCCCCCGGACCTTCTCGATCTCCTCCTCGTCGGGGACGGGCTCGGGGTCGCCCGATTCCGGGAGCATGGCGTACCAGGCGGTCACCTTGGTCCCGTGCGGGGTCTCGTGGGTGGTCTCGGGCAGCACCCCCACGATGCGGCAGCGGTACCCCGTCTCCTCCCGCACCTCCCGCAGGGCGGCCTCCTCGTCGGACTCGCCGGGGTCGACCTTCCCCTTGGGGAGCGTCCAGTCGTCATAACGCGGACGGTGCACTACCAGCACCTCCACGCTGCCATGGGGGGAGATCCGGAAGACGAGGCCTCCGGCCGCTCGGACGACGTCGGTACTTCGAGGTTTCAGGGTGAAGCTCCGTCTAGGAGCTGCGAGTGGTGGCCGGACGACGGGTGAAGTCGTCCAGCGAGGGCGTGCCCATGGGGTGAGCGCCGGTCAGGTCGATGCTCACCGCGGAGCACAGCTCGCAGACTCGTCGTGTGATGCCGCCGCCGACCTCCTGGGCAGGGCCGAACAGATGGATGCCCTTGCGGCAGTTGGGCTTGTCGCGGCGTCTCTTGCCCGCCTTCGGCCTGACGTGGCTCACGGGGCATCAGGCTACGGGCGGCGGTCCCGCCCGCAAAGCATCTACCCATTCAGCACCTGCCGGATCCCGGCGGCCACCCGGTCGACGTCGACCAGGGCGTGCTTCTCGATGGCGAACTGGGGCCACGGCACGTCGAAGCCCGTGACCCGGACGATCGGCGCCTCGAGGTCGTACATCGCCTCCTCGGCGACCACCGCCGCCACCTCGGCGGCGACGCCCGCCGAGCCCTGCGGCTCCTGGACGAGGAGCAGCCGTCCGGTCTTCGCCACGGAGGCGAGGACCGTCTCCCGGTCCCAGGGGAACAGGGTGCGGAGGTCGATCACGTCGGCCGATACCCCCTCCCGCTCCACGGCCTCGAGGGCGACGGGGACCATCCCGCCGTAGGTGACGATCGTCAGGTCTGAGCCCTCCTTGCGGAGGCGGGCCCGGCCGATGGGGAGCGTGTACGGCTCGACCGGCACGTCCTCGCGGCCCGCGCGGTACAGCACCTTGGGTTCGAGGAAGATCACCGGGTCCTCGCCCTGGAGGGCGGCGGCGAGGAGGCCCCTGGCGTCGGTCGGGGTCGACGGGCAGATCACCACCAGGCCCGGAGCGTGGACGAAGTAGGCCTCCGGCGAGTCGCAGTGGTGCTCGTGGGCGCCGATGCCGGCTCCGTTGGGCATCCGCACCACCACGGGGACCGGGGCATGGCCCCGGGTCCGGTAGCGGTAGCGGCCCAGGTGGCTGACGATCTGGTCGAACGCCGGGTAGACGAAGCCCTCGAACTGGATCTCCGGGATGGGCCGGGCACCGGCCAGGGCCATGCCGATGGCCGTGCCGATGATCCCGGACTCGTTGAGCGGCGTGTCGATGACCCGGTCCGGCCCGAAGCGCTGCATGAGGCCCTCGGTGATGCGGAACACGCCGCCGGCCTGGCCGACGTCCTCGCCGAGGACGATGGTGCTGGGGTCGGACTCCATGGCCTGGTGGAGCGTCAGGTTGATGGCCTCCGCCATGTTCATCTTCCTGGTCTCGCCCCCGGGGAGGCGGTCGCGCCCCACCACCCAGATCTCGTCAGGGGAGAAGGGGGTCTCCGGCTCGCCGTGGGCCCGCTGCATGGCGTGGAGCTGCTCCACCACGTGTGCCGGGATGCGGTGGAAGGCGTGGCGGACCGTCTCGGCGCGGTCCGGCAGCGGCCGGGACTCGATCTCGGCGATGGCGGTGTTGACCGCGTCGGTGACCTCCATGGCCACCTTCTCCACGTCGCGTTCGTCGAGCAGGCCCCGCCGCTCGAGGAACAGCCGCATCCGGTCGATCGGGTCCTTCTTCCGCCACTCCGCCACCTCCTCGTCGGACCGGTAGAGGGTGGGGTCGTCCGCGGTGGCGTGCGGCCCGTACCGGTAGGTCATCGCCTCGATGAGGGTCGGCCCCTCCCCGCGGCGGGCCCGCTCCACGGCCTCCCTGGTGGCCAGGTAGACGGCGACCGGGTCCATGCCGTCGACCCGCACGCCGGGGAAGCCGTACGCCTCGGCCTTCTGGGCGATGGTCGGCGAGGCGGTCTGCTTGTGGTACGGGACGCTGATCGCGTAGAGGTTGTTGGCGCAGATGAACACGGTCGGGGTCTTCCAGACCCCGGCGAAGTTCATCCCCGAGTGGAAGTCGATCTCCGAGGTGGCGCCGTCGCCGAAATAGACGGCGGTCACCGTGTCGTCTCCATGGAGCCGGCGGTAGTACGAGTAGCCGACGGCGTGGGGGAGCTGGCTGGCGATCGGGACCGTCACGATCCCCGTGCGGTACCTGTTGAGGTCCCACTCGCTGTTGGGCAGGCCGCGCCAGTACGCCAGGAGCACCTCGATGGGGAGCCCGTGGGTGATCTGGACGCCGTGCTCGCGATAGGACGGGAAGACGAAGTCGTCGGGGCGGAGTGCCATGGCCGAGCCGATCTGGACCGCCTCGTGCCCCTCGAGCAATGCATAGGTACCGATACGGCCCTGCCGCTGGAGCGCCAGCATCCGCCGGTCCAGCTCCCGGGCCAGGACCATGTTGCGGTACATCGCCTGATATAGGGCGGGGTCGAGGCCCGGGTCCTCCGATACCAGGCCGCCCTGCGGGTCGATCACCTGCAGCATCTGCCGAAACCGTAATCAAGGTCCCGACCTTGGGCCACCGGAAACCGGGGGAGTGGTCGCGGCCTCCGCCTGCGCTGGTACCTTCGCCCCATGCCGATCCTCAGACCGGAGATCGACGCCCTGAGCGCCTACGAGGTGGGTCGCCCCATCGACGACGTCGCCCGCCAGTACGGCGTCGATCCCGCCACCCTGGTCAAGCTGACCGCCAACGAGAGCCCGTTCGGGCCGTTCCCCGGAGTTGCCGAGGCGATCGCGGCCGAGACCTCGCTCAACCGCTACCCGGACAACCAGGCCTGGGACCTGGGCCACCGTCTCGCCGGAGAACTCGGGGTCGCCCCGGAGAACCTCCTGTTCGGCAACGGCAGCACCGCGCTCATCGCCGACCTCGCCTCCGCCGTCGGCGGCCCGGGCACGAAGCTCGTCTACCCCTGGCCCAGCTTCATCATGTACCGCTACGCCGCCGCCTGGGCCGGCATGGAGGCGGTGGAGGTCCCGCTCGACGCCGGGTTCCGGATGGACCTGGACGCGATGGCGGACGCCATCGACGACCGGACCCGCATGGTGATGCTCTGCAACCCGAACAACCCCACCGGGACCATCCGGTCCGGCGACGAGCTGGAGGCGTTCATCCGGTCGGTCCCCGGGTCCGTCCTGGTGGTGGTCGACGAGGCGTACGCCGAGTTCGTCGAGGACCCCTCCTACCGGATGATGACCGACGAGGCCGTGCGCATGCCCAACGTGGTCACCCTCCACACCTTCTCCAAGATCTACTCGCTCGCCGGCCTGCGCATCGGGTACGCCGTCGGGCACGCCGACACCCTCCGGTCGGTCCGGAAGGCGCAGCAGCCGCTCACCGTGAACCGGATCGCCCAGGCGGCCGCGCTCGCCTCCCTGGGCCAGCCCGACGAGCTGAGGCGGAGGGTCGAGGTGAACTCGGCGGGGCGGCACTACGTGTCGGGCGCCCTGGCCGAGCGGGGGCTCCGGTTCGTCCCCAGCCACACCAACTTCGTCTTCTTCGAGATGCCGGGGGACGACTCCCGCGCCTGGGCGGACGCCATGCTGCGCCATGGTGTCCTGGTCCGGCCCATGTCGGGCGGCTGGATGCGGGTCACCATCGGCCTGGAGGAGGAGAACCGGCGCTTCGTCGAGGCGCTGGACGCCGTCCTGGGCTGAGCGAATTTGGGTCTTCCGACGCATGCACCGCCCTGCCGCGCGCGCCCGATAACGACGAGAATGTGTTCGTTCGCTAGCGAGGCAGGCCGCTGATGGACGTATCCCGGATGGCGGAGGAGGCGAGCCGGCTGCTCCCTCTGGCCCGCCGCGTCCTGACCCGCTATCCGTACCAGGTCCGGTCGGTCTCCCACCTGGCGACCCACTCCAACGTCATGTACCGGGTGGAGACCACCAGCGGAGAGCAGCTGGTGCTGCGCGTCGGGTCCGCCCACGGCAACACCCGCGACAACATCGACATGGAGGTGGCGTGGCTGACCGCCCTGGCCCGGGACACCGACCTCGAGGTGGTCCGGCCCCTACCCACCCGCGGCGGCGTGCTCGTGGTCGACGAGTACGACCCGACCATCGAGAAGGAGAGGGCCTGCGTCCTCTTCACCTGGATCCCCGGTGAGCCGCTGGGCGCCGGCGGGCCGTTCGGGTACCGGATGCTCGGGCAGGTCTCGGCGACGCTGCACCGACACGGCGCCACCTGGCGCCCCGAGAACGAGAGGCTCCTGCGGAGGTGGGACCGGGTCTTCTACTACGGGTCGGACATCGACCCGGTGGTGATCGCCAACCCGTACTACGACCACATCTTCGGGCCGGAGGTACGACGGACCGTCTCCCGCGCCGGCGAGCTCGCCGAGGCGGTGATCGAGAGGTCGTGGGCCTCCGGCACGCCGCAGGTGGTCCACGGCGACCTCCACGAGTGGAACGTCCACCTCGCCGGCGGCCGGATCCACGTCTTCGACTTCGAGGACCTGATGCTGGCCCTGCCCGCACAGGACGTCGCCATCTCGCTCTACCACTCCCGGACCCGGCCGGACCGCGACGAGATCCGGGCGGCGTTCCGGCGGGGCTACGAGACCGTGGCCGGATGGCCGGTCGAGGACGACGAGCAGCTCGACGGGTTCATGGCCGGCAGGCAGGTGCTGCTGATGAACTACGCGGCGCGGACCCTCCCGCCGCGCGAGGCGGTCGAGTTCATCGACACCACCTATCCCTGGCTCGACTGGTACGTGTCAACATATGGGTGATGAGGTTCGCCGACCGCCGCCGGGCCGGGGAGGAGCTGGCCAGGGCGGTGGCCGCGCAGTCTCCCCGCGATCCCGTGGTGCTCGCCCTGCCGCGCGGCGGAGTCCCCGTCGGCGACGAGGTCGCCCTGGCCCTGGGTTGTCCCCTCGACGTGCTCCTGGTGCGCAAGCTGGGCGTGCCCGGCCACCCCGAGCTGGCCATGGGCGCCCTGGCCGAGGGCGGGATCACCGTCTGGAACGAGGAGCTCATCGCCATGCTCGGAATCACCGACGGCCAGCGGGCCGTCGCCGTGGAGAGGGAGGCCGCCATGCTGGCCCGCCAGGCCGAGGCATTCCGTCCCGAGGGTGCGGCCCGGGTGGACCCTCGGGGCAGGACCGCGCTGGTCGTCGACGACGGCCTCGCCACCGGTGCCACGGCGCTGGCCGCGGTCGACGCGCTCAAGACGGAGGGTGCCGCGGAGGTATGGGTGTGCGCCCCGGTCGGGCCGCCCGACACCGTGGCGGCGATGGGAGAGGTGGCCGACCGGGTGGTGGTGGTCCACACCCCCCGTCACTTCGGGGCCGTGGGCGCCTGGTACGCCGACTTCGACCAGGTCGGGGATGCCGAGGTCGAGGCGATCCTGGAGCGTGCCCGGCTACGGTTCACGCCGCCGTCTAGAGAGGAGTCGTGAACATGCCCGAGCTGGAGCACTTCTGCACGATCGAGGCCCGGATGTCGCCCCGGATGGTGGGGCGCACCCCGGCCGGCACCCGCATCGACTTCGCCTTCCAGGGCGTGGCCACCGGCCCCCACTGGGAAGGGGAGCGTCCGGTGTCAGGCGTCGACTACGCCACGGTTCGGGGCGACGGGAACATGGACCTCGACATCCGCGCCACCATCGGCGAGAAGCGCGAGACCGTCGCCTACCGGGCCACCGGCGTCTCCGTGGTCAAGGAGGACCAGTCCGCCGAGATCAACGAGCTGCTCACCTTTCAGACCGGCAACGAGGACCTCGCCTGGCTGAACGACCGCATCGGCGTGGCCATCGGCAAGGGGGCCGAGGGCCAGCTCAACATCGAGATCTACCTGGTGAAGCGCTAGCCCCGTGGTCCTCCATCGCCGGTAGGGGCGTTGGAGGCGAGGCTGGTCCCCGCAGGACGGCGATCGGGTCCAGGGTCCTGGACCACGCCGGCACCCGATCCGAAGCGTCTGACCGGTCCAGCCGGTCACACGCTCCTGTAGTCCGGCTTCCGCTTCTCCAGGAACGCGTTGACCCCCTCCATGTGGGCGGGGGCGCGGCCCAGCCGGTCCTGGTGTTCCCGCTCGGCCGCCAGGGCTTGGGAGAACGGGGTGACCACGGCCTCCCGGATCAGCCTCCGGGTCGTCACCAGCGCGTCGGGCACCAGGTCGGCCAGGCCCGAGGCCACGGCGAGGGCCCGCTCCTGCAGCTGGTCGTCGGCCACCGCCGCGGCGATCAGGCCCCACGACACGGCCTCGGCCGCGGTGAGGCGGCGGTTGGTCAGGGTGAGCTCGAGGGCCCGGCCCACGCCGACCGTCGCCGGCAGGCCCCAGGTCGTGCCCGAGTCGGGGACGAGGCCGATGCCCGTGAAGGCGGAGACGAAGCTCGCCGACTCGGCGGCGATGCGGATGTCGCAGGCCAGCGCCACGCCCAGGCCGGCCCCCGCGGCCACCCCGTTGATGGCGGCGACCGTGGGGATCGGCGCGTCGACGAGGGCGGCGATCATCGGGTGGAAGATCCGGTCGAGGACGTCGCCGAGGTTCGGGCCGCGGGCCGGGTAGTCGGCGATCAGTTCGGCCAGGTCGGCCCCGGAGCAGAAGGCCTTGCCCGACCCGGTGAGGACGAGGGCCCGGGCCTCGCCGGCGGCCCGCTCCACCGCGTCGACCACTCCCTGGGAGAGCGACATCTCGATCGCGTTGAACCGGTCAGGGCGGTCGAGGGTGACGACGGCTACGTCGCCTTCGAGTTGGTATTCGACGCTCATGTCAGGCCGCGAACCCTTTCTCGGGCAATGCCCGGCGAAACTCTCACTTTCCCCTATCGTTGCGGGGCAATTGTCGCATCATCGCGGCGCAGTCAGTCGACCCTAAGGAGGGGCCGTGAACAAGACCGAGATGGCGGAGAAGCTCGCCAAGAAGGCGGACATCTCCAAGACCAAGGCTGCGGAGATCATCGACATCATCTTCTCGACCAAGCCTGGCGAGGGGATCATCGCTGTCGAGCTCGACGCCGGCCGCAAGGTCAACATCACCGGCTTCGGGAGCTTCACCACGAAGTCGCGTTCTGCCCGAACCGGCCGCAACCCGGCCACCGGAGAGACCATCACGATCCCGGCCCGGAAGTACGTGGCGTTCACGCCCGCCAAGGGCCTCAAGGATCGCGTGGTCGAGTAAGCGGGATCCGCATCGACCGATGACCTGGGGGCCCTTCGGGGCCCTCAGTCGCGTCCGGGCCGTCGTTACCTTTCCGGGCATGACCCGTCCGGTCGTCGTCGCCCACCGGGGCTCCAGGTACCTGTGGCCGGAGAACACGATGGTCGCCTTCGAGGGCGCCGTCCGCGCCGGCGCGACCCACATCGAGACCGACCTGAGGGTGACCGCCGACGGCGTGGTGGTCTGCCTGCACGATCCCGCGGTGGACCGCACCACCGAAGGGCACGGGCTGGTCCACTCCATGGAGTTCGCCAGGATCCGATCGCTCGACGCCGGCTACCGGCACCGGGGCGTCGGCGGCTTCCCCTACCGGGGTGCGGGCGTGAAGGTGCCTGCCCTGGAGGAGCTGGTCACCTCGTTCCCCGACGTCCAGCTGATCCTGGAGATGAAGACGGGCGCAGTGATCCCGGGGCTGCTCCGGCTCTTCGCCACCTACGACCTCTACGACCGTGCCGTCGTGGGCTCGTTCGGGGACCGGTGGCTCGACGAGGTGCGCCGGGCGTCCGGCGGCAGGATCCGCACCTCGACCGGGCTGCGGGCGACCCGGAGGTGGGTGGTGGCGGCCCGCACGGGACGGCGGCCCCCGCGCGACGCGGCAGTCCTCCACGTGCCGGTGGGATTCCGCGGCGTGCCCGTCGTCGACGGGCGGCTCGTCTCCCTCGCCCACGCCCTGGAGGTCCCGGTGTTCGTGTGGACGGTGAACCGGCCCGATGAGATGAGGACGCTGGCCGGCCTGGGGGTGGATGGTCTGATCACCGACCGTCCCGACCTCGCACTGGCGATGGGGAGTCGGGCGTGACCTTCCTCCGACTGCTGGTGCTGGCGGCGGTGACGCTGAGCGGCGTGTTCGGCGAGGCCGGCGCCCGCACCGTGAGCCTGGAGACGGACACCTTCGTGGTCGACCTCTACGTTGACGTCGCCGAGTCGACCGGCTCGGTCGTCGCTCACCTCTCCACCGGCGTCGACGACACGAGGGTGATCGCCCTGCAGCACCGCGGGGGCGGCCGTTGGGGGATCCGCACCGAGCTGCCGCGCAAGAACTACATGGTGGTCTTCGAGGTCGTCGGGCCGGGCCAGCTCTCCGACCCGGTGACGCTCACGCAGCTGGGGGCCAGCCTGGACCTCCCTGGCGAGGAGCCCGCGGAGGAGCCCGGGCCCGAACGGGAGCCCAGCGCGTCCAGCCGCTGGGGCTGGCTGGCCCTGGCGCTCGGCGCCGCCTCCCTCACGGCGCTCGCCTTCTGGGTGCTCGGCGGGGAGGACGACGACGGGGAGGCAGGGGAGGAGGAGTGACCCTCCGGGCCGCCAGCCCGGACCATGCCCTTGCCCCGGGGCGCCCTCACGCGCTGCCGGCCCGCCGGCGAGACCCGTCGGACGCAGGTGGGGGTCGTCTATTACGACCTCAGAGGATGACCTTCGCCAGGTCGTCCCGGTAGGTCACCTTGACGTTCCGGGGGTCGCCGGGGACCGCGGCGATCCTGATGGCGCCCAGGCGGCCGACCACCTCGGCGGTGTCGTGTGCCGGCTCGCCGGCGTAGCGCCGGAAGGCCTCGAGGAGGACCTCGGAGCGGAACACCTGGGGGGTCTGCGCACCCATCAGCTCCGGCATCGGGGAGCCGTCGGCGCGTGACACCACGGGTCCGCGCACGGGGATCACCGGCACCGCCCCACCGTGCTCGCGCGCCGCGGCGAAGAGGCGCTCCACCAGGCCGCAGAAGACGTTCGGGCGGGCGCCGTCGTGGATGCCGATCAGCTCGTGATCGCCGCGCAGCGCCCTCAGCCCCGAGATCTCGCTGTCGGTGCGCGTCGGCCCGCCGTCGGCGAGGGTGACCCCGAGCGAGGACAGCTCCTCCTGCTGGTCGGGACGGCACACGAGCACGAGCTCGTCCACGAGCGGGAGCAGGCGGTTCACCGTGAGCTCGATGAGGAGACGGCCCCCGAGGGGAGTCATCAGCTTGTCGCCGTCGAACCGGGTGCCCGACCCGGCGGCGACGACGACCATGGCTCGCGACACGACGGGAGGCTACCTTGCGCCCATGATCAGTCCCGTCCGGCTCCTCGAGCGCGCCGGCGACCGGATCTGCTTCGACGCGAGGGGCGACGTCGTCGATGCGAACCTCCCGGAAGGCGCCGCGGTCATGGCGGTCGTGCCCGTGACCGACGCCCTCAAGGTCGTCCGCGACGGGGAGATGGCGGGGTCGTTCGACCGGGACACGGTGGCGAGGGTGGTCACCTTCGCCCTCGATCGGGATCTCCTGTTGCAGCTCGGCGACGCCCCGCTGTCGCCGATCCGCCACATCCTGCGCTGCCGGCGAATAAAAAGGGGGAGTGCTCTGGGTGGGGCCCGTCATTTAAAAAAAACAAAACATGAACCAGCAAGAGTACA
>QGUS01000296.1 GCA_003242515.1 Actinomycetota bacterium | reverse complement strand
CCCTCGATCTCGTAGGCCGCGCCCCCCCCCCCCTCCCCGCCCGGGCGCTTGGGGGCGACGTCGCCGCCCTGGGGTATCCCCCCCGCGGCTTCGCCGCGGAGAGGGTGCCCCGGGCGGCCCCCACGCTCCCGCCACTCCCCGTAGGCGACGGCCCGGGTGAGGGCGAGCGCCGCCGTCTCGGGGAAGGTGTAGCTGGGGATCGTCCGCTGGCCCTCGCCACCGACGAGCATCTCCTCGGTGCGGGCGTAGTGCATGAACACCGACAGCAGCGTCACGTCGCCGTCGTAGCGGTCCTGGCAGCGGCGCAGGGCGGCGGCGATCTGCTCGGCGCCCTCCGGGGTGGTGGGCACGTAGATCACGATCACGGCGTCCACCTCGCCCGACTCCAGCATCAGCGAGATGACGTGCTCGTAGTGGTCGGGGCCGCTGGAGGCGATCATGTCGACCGGGTTGGCGATGGCAGCCTCGGCCGGCAGCGCCTCGCCGATCTTCGCCTGCAGCTCCCGGGAGAGCGTCACGACCTCCAGGCCGTTGGACTCCAGGGCGTCCACGGCGAGGATTCCGGGCCCGCCGGCGTTGGTGACGATGCCGACCCGCCGGCCCTTGGGCACCGGCTGGTTGGCGAGGAGGCTCGCCGCGGCGAACATCTCCTCCAGGGTGTCCACCCTGATGACGCCGGTCTGCCGGAAGAGGGTGTTGACCGCCACGTCGGAGGACGCCAGGGCGCCGGTGTGCGACGACGCCGCCCGGCTGCCGGCCTGGGTGCGACCCGACTTCACGGCGATGATCGGCTTCTTCCGCGAGACCCTGCGGGCGATGCGGGAGAACTTCTTCGGGTTGCCGAACGACTCCAGGTAGAGGGTGATGACGTCGGTCTGGGGGTCGTCCTCCCAGGCGAGGAGCAGGTCGTTGCCGGAGACGTCGGCCTTGTTGCCCACCGAGACGAACTGGCTGATGCCGATGGAGTGCTGGGTGGCGTAGTCGAGGATGGCAATCCCGAGGGCGCCCGACTGGCTGAGCATCGCCACGTTCCCCGCCGGCGGGTAGATGGGGGCGAAGGTGCCGTTGAGACGGGCCGACTCGGCGGTGTTGAGCAGGCCCATGCAGTTGGGGCCGATCATCCGCATGCCCTTGTCACGGACGATCTTCAGCAGCTCCGCCTCGCGCTCCGCACCCTCCGGGCCGGTCTCGGCGAAGCCGGCGGAGATGACCACGATGCCGCGCACGCCCTTCTCGCCGCACTCGCGGGCGACGTTGAGGACGAACTTCTGGGGGACGACGATGAACGCGAGGTCCACCTCGTCGGGGATGTCGAGCACCGACGAGTAGGCACGGACCGACCGCACCACCTTCGCCTTGGGGTTCACCGGGTAGACCGGGCCGGTGAAGCCGGTGTTGAGGATGTTGGCGAACAGACGGCCGCCGATCGAGGTCGGGTCGGTGGACGCGCCGATCACGGCGACGGACCGCGGGAAGAACATGGGGAGCAGGGAGGCGGCGACGGCGCGGCGCTCGTGCTCGGCGGCCGCCTCCAGCGAGCCGGGAGTGACCTCGACGGGAAAGTCGACGGTGTAGACGCCCCGGTCGATGGTGCGGGTCAGCTCGTAGCCGGAGTTGCGGAACACCCGCATCATCTGGCGGTTCTCGCCGAGGACGTAGGCCCGGAACTGCTTGATGCCGTTGGACCGGGCGTGGTCGGTCAGCAGCTCGAGGAGGCGGGTGCCGATGCCGCGGCCCTGGTGCTCGTCGACGACGGCGAACGCCACCTCGGCGACGTCGCCACCGGGCATCTCCCGGTCGTACCGGCCGACGCCGATGATCTGGCCGTCGGAGACCGCGACCAGCGCCATCCGGTCGTGGTAGTCCACGTCGGCGAAGTCGCGGACCTCCTCGTCGGTGAGGTCGACCTTGACGGAGAAGAACCTGAAGTAGCGGGACTCGGGGCCGAGGCGCTGGAAGAAGGTCTTGGCCTCGGCCGCGTCCTCGGGGCGCATCGGCCGCACGTGGACGACGCCCCCGTCACGAAGGACCACGTCCAGCTCGTAATCGGAGGGGTATGGAGCCATGGCCGCAACCTTATTGGCCTGCGGACGCTCCGGCCCAGCGGCCGGCGTTCCCCACCGTTCGGGAACGATGCCCGCCGCTACACTCCCGCCACGGGGTGGTGCCGGCCGCATCGGGCGCGAGTGGAGGGGTTCCGGAGCCACACCCGACGACATCGTGGGGCCCGGGTCAGGTTCCTCTCCCCTCCCCCACCCACCCGGCCCGGGCCCCACGGCCAAACGCCGCCGGGCCATGTCGCCTGCCGGGCTCAGCGGTGGGTCGGGAAGCCGAGGTCGACGCCGCGGTGGATGGGGTCCGCCCACCGGGAGATCACGACCTTCTGCCTCGTGTAGAAGTGGACGCCCTCCGGCCCGTAGATGGCGTGGCTGCCGAAGATCGAGTCCTTCCAGCCGCCGAACGAGTAGTACGACAGGGGCACCGGGATCGGGACGTTGATCCCCACCATGCCGACC
>QGUS01000295.1 GCA_003242515.1 Actinomycetota bacterium | reverse complement strand
GGCTCTGTCGGCGTTGACCGCCGGCGTCACCGGCGTGCTGGTCGCCTCCACGCAGCTGGCCCCCCCGCCCGCCGGCACCACCTACACGTTCAGCGGTTTCGTAGCCCTCGCCATGGGAGGCATGGGAAGCGTCGGGGGGTCACTGCTCGGTGGATTCGTGGTCGGCCTGGTCACGCAGGCGGCGGCGGTGTACCTGGGTGCGCTGGCCACCAATGCCACCGTGTTCGCCCTCCTCATCGTCGTGTACCTGGCCCGACCCCACGGGTTCTTCGGCAAGAAGCCGGTGCGGGAGGTCTGAGGGTGGCCCGGGTCGAGAGTGCCTGGAGATCGTTCGTGGACACGATCCGGCGCGTCGATGCCGCGGTTCGGGACCGTGTGGCGGCCAGGGTGCCGGCCCGGGTCCGGCCGCTGCTCGGCACCTCCGGCGCCCAAGCTTTCGTCCTGGCGCTGCTGTGGGTGGCCCTACTGGCGGCGTGGGGGCCGGCGTCGTACCAGGCCTATGTGCTCCTGCTGATGGCGGTGTACGCCACGACCGTCCTCGGCCTGAACCTGATGGTCGGGTACTCGGGGATCCTCTCTCTGGGCCAAGGTGCGACCTTCGGCTTCGGTGCCTATATAACGGCGATCCTCGCCTCCCACTTCGAGTGGCCGATCTGGGCGACCCTGCCGGTGAGCCTGGTGGCCGGTTTCCTGCTCGGGGCGGTGACCGGCCTGCCCGCCGGGCGCCTGCTCGCCATCGGCCTGGCCATGGTCTCGCTCGGCATGGTGATCGTCTTCGGCGACATGCTCGTGTTGTTCGCTGACATCACCGGGGGCAACTACGGCGTGGCCGCCATCTACCCGCGATTCGGATTTGGCACGGAGCCGATCACGGGGAAGTGGTTGGTCCCCCTCTTGGTCGTGGGGGTGATGTGCCTGGCCTACTGGCTGCACGGCCGCTACCGCACCACCCCGTTCGGGCGAGCCACGGTGGCCGTTCGGGACGAGGCGATCGGTGCCACCGCCTACGGGGTCTCCGGGTACCTGACCAAGGTCGCGTCGTTCGCTGTTGGCTCCGCGCTCGGCGCCCTGGGTGGCGGCCTCTTCTCCTACCTCTCCGCCTACATCTCGCCGGACGCCTTCCGGACCTCACTCTCCATCTCGTTCTTGACCATGGTCGTGCTCGGCGGTGCGGGCTCGCGCATCGGTCCCGTCGTGGGGACGGTGTTGCTCGTCCTGGTCCCGCTGGCGCTGGCCCGTTATCCGGTGCTCAACGCGGTGCTGTACGGCGCTCTGCTCATGGTCCTGGTGCGCTGGCGCCCCCGGGGCCTCTTCTCCCGCACCGCTGCTCCGGCGCCTTCGCTGCAGGCCAGAGTCGAGGCTGCCGGTGATGCGGAGCCGCCAGCAGAAGTGCCTGCCGGCTCCACCCCCGCACTGCGGGTGGTGGACGTGCACCGGAGATTCGGCGGCCTGGCGGCGCTCGGCGACGTCTCCCTGGATGTCCGGCCGGGGGAGATCCTCGGCCTGATCGGGCCGAACGGCTCGGGCAAGACCACCCTGCTCAACGTGGTCTGCGGCTACTACCCGGCGACCGCGGGGCGGGTGGAGCTGGACGGGACCGACATCACCACGAGCCGTCCGAGCGACATCGCCCGCCACGGCCTCGCCCGCACGTTCCAGACTCCGAAGACCTTCCCGAGCATGAGCATCGCCGAGCACCTGGCCATGGCGACGGAGAGTTCCCATGCCGGGCCGGAGCGGATGGCCGCGTATGGGAAACTCGCCCTCCGCACCCTGGGGCTGGCGGGCCTCACGCCCGAGGACGCGACGCGGGGTCCGAAGGAGAGCCGCGGGCTCGCCCACGGGCAGCTCCGATTTCTCGAGGTCGCCACCGCCATCGCCCGCGCCCCCAAGGTCCTGTTGCTGGACGAGCCCGCCGCAGGGCTCTCGCACTCCGAGATCGAGGGGCTGGAGGCGGTCGTGGAAGAGGTGTCCCGTCTCGGCACAGCCGTCGTGGTCGTCGAGCACCACCTCGACATGATCGGCCGCCTGGTCGACCGGGTGGTCGTCCTCGACCTGGGCAAGGTGCTGTGGGCGGGCGTGCCGTCGGAGCTGCACGACGTCGAGGCCGTCCGGGTCGCCTACATGGGGAACGGGTGATGGTCGGGAAGTCGCTCGATGTCGAGAACCTCACCGTTCGCTATGGCGGGGTGGTCGCCGTGCGGGAGATCTCCTTCTCGGTCCAGCCGGGGGAGTGCGTGGTGCTCCTGGGGGCCAACGGTGCCGGCAAGACATCCACGCTCCACGGGATCGGAGGGCTGACGCCGGCGACGGGGACCATCCGGCTCGGGGGCATCCCCATCGACAGCGTGCCGGCGGACGAGCGTGCCCGGGCCGGCCTGGGACACGTCCTCGAGGGGCGGCACGTCTTCCCGGGGCTCACCGTGAGGGAGAACCTGCGGGTGGCGGCGGCGGCAGCCAGGGGGAGGGAGGCGGTGGACGTGCGCGACCTCCTGCCCGAGATCGACCAGTTCATGGAC
>QGUS01000294.1 GCA_003242515.1 Actinomycetota bacterium | reverse complement strand
TTTGTGGCTATGGGAATTGTATAAGGGACAGACCCCTGGACTTATCAATGAGATGCCGTACATCCGGTGGGCCGGCCTGCGGTTTACAGAAGTAGGTTCTGGCTACAGCCGGATGGAGCTCAGCGTGGCGCCCCACCACCGGGGTGGTGGGGGAACCGCGGCCGTCAACGGCGGGATCCTCGCCTACATGGTGGACATCAGCGCCGGGTTGACGCTGATGACGACGTGGACGGAAGCCGACTGGTCCCAGGTCACCATTAATATGCATGTGCAGTACCTGAAACCGGCCTATGGGGACGTCATCGTCGCGGAAAGTCGTGTTCTCGACCGGGGTAGGACCATCGGAACCGTGGAAACCGAGATCCGCGGCCCGGCAGGAGAGGTGTGCACCAAGGCCATCTCGACGTATCGGATCTTCCCCAGACCCGTGGGAACGGCGGACCAGCGGCTCGGGGGCGGCGACACGAGTGCTTCCTAACAATGGGTTTGGATTCGCCCGACTAGTCACAATGAACGAGGCCGGCCCCGTTTCGCAGGTGCGTGGAGGATATCACGAAGTTCGTGGGCCTGGACGTCCGTCAGGACACCATCGCAGTCGGGGTGGCAGATCGCGACGGCGGTCGGGGCCAGTACTGGAACACCATCGCTCAACGGACTTGGGAGGATGTGATTGCCGCCGTGCTGGCAAAGCGGCAAGATGGAACCCAACCGTCTAGGATCGAAGGGTGCCGAACAAGATGTTCGGATTGACATCAAAGCCAGAGCTCTGGTCAGCCAGCTGTAACTCTGTCCACCGGTTTCACCGGGTACATTAGCCTTTTTTACCGCGCCCCACGCGACGGTGGCACGGCGGGATGCCCAGCTCCGCGCGGTATTTGGCCACAGTGCGGCGCGAAATCCGCACCCCCTCTCGCTCCAAAATCTTTTGGAGGAAAGCGTCGCTGAACGGCCGGGCGGAATCCTCTCCCGCGATGAGGGCACGGATCCGTTCCTTCACCACCCGCGCTGAAATGGCCGATTCCTCCCCGCGAGAGTCCAGCCCGGCACTGAACAGGCTTGCCAGTGGGAACATGCCGTGGGGAGTCTGGATGTACTTGCCCCGGATGGCCCGTGATACCGTCGATTTGTGCAAGTGCAATCGGGCGGCGACGTCATCGAGCCGCATCGGTCGGAGGTACCGGGGGCCCGCCGCGAAGAATTCGGGCTGCAAGACCAGCAGGACCTCGCCCAGTCGCTGGAGTGTCAAGTTTCTTCGGATCAGGCCCTGTTCCACCCAACGGGCCTCTTCCAGCCACTTCCGGACCGCCTCCCGCTCGCGAGGATCAGTTAGCTCCCTCATCACCCTCCGAGCATACTCTCTCCTGAAGCGAACCTTCGGCAGTGCGTCCCCGTTGACCCACACGTTAAGACTCCCGTCCCCCGCACGCTGGACGGTCAGATCGGGTTGCGCCACCGGGACCGGCTCGCTGACCAGCCCGGCGGCGGGAAAGGGGCGCAGGGTTCGCAACAGATCCAAGGCGGCACCAAGGTCGTGAAGGGATACCTGTAACTCCCGGGCCAGGCGCTGCAAGCTACCCCGGCGTTGCACCAGCAGATCCGCGAATTCGGCCAGTATCCGTTCGGCGATGTCCGCCGCCGACCCCGCACGCCAGGCGCTCCCTCCCGCCTGGGCCTCCTCGCGACGGCGACGCAGTTGCAAGAGCAGGCACTCCCGCGCGTCCCTAGCGCCGACCCCAGGCGGGTCTAGGCGCCGCACTACTTCGAGAGCCTCCGCGAGATGCTTTGGCTCAACCCTGGCCCGTGCAGCGATTTGTTCGATATCTTCCGTGAGAAACCCGCAGGGGTCCAGGGCGTCAATGATGATCCGGGCATGCATCACGACGCTCGCCGGCAACGGCTCAAGGTCTAATTGCCAGTGGAGGTACGCGTAAAGAGAACATGGCCAGGGAGCCGGGATATCTGCCACCGGATCCACCGTATCCGCCCCGGCATCGGGCCAGGTTGCACCCGTTTCGATCTCGTTCAAACTCCGCCTTCGCAACAGCGGACCCCGCTCTTGTTCGTTCTCCTCGCCCTCACCGGCTTCCGACGCTTGGTACGCAGACACCTGCCGGAGATCCTCCCACCCGACCACCGGCCCTTCGGGCCAGCTTTCGAGCTCGAGGAAGGGGTTTTCCGAAGCGATGCGCACCACGATTTGTTCCAGCTCCAACACCGGGAGGGCGAGAATCTCCAGTGCTCCGCGAAGGGCAGGAGTCAACACGAGACGCTGGGAGGCACGCAACTCCTGACGGAGCCCAAAGCCCATGCTCTCCCCCTCGCGACGACCACCCTAGTAGGCGCCCCAGCCGGTATGGGTGGGTATATAGGTAATCGTTTTTTCGTTTCTGTGTATGGACAGCTTTTCCTCCAATCGGGAATCAGCCGCTGGTCCGACGGTCCTTTTCAACTTCAACCAGACAACCTGCCTCCGTCACTCGATGCTGCACCCGCTGCCCTCGCCCCAGGACGTATCCAAGACACAGCTGTTCCATCG
>QGUS01000293.1 GCA_003242515.1 Actinomycetota bacterium | reverse complement strand
AATGGTGTAAACAAGACGGCGCCCCCGCACACCGGGGGCCCGGCCCGCGCCCGGGCCCCCAGACCCCCCCCCCCGGCTCCGGTGCGGCCCCCCAGGCCCCCCGGCCCCGTTACCCCCCCGCCGATGATCCGTGCGGCCTCGATCCGGGTGATCTCCCTCTCCCCCAGGTTCCTCACGTAGCGCAGGCCCAGCCGGACGGCCACGGCGGGGCGAATCGGGTCGTCGGCGTGCCCCCTCCCCCGCCGCCACCTCTGCCCCAGGTACTCGACGACGTCGTCGGGGTCGGCGGACCACGGCTCGATGGTGCAGTCGTGCCACGACCGGTTCACGTCCGGGCCCAGCACGACGACGCCGTGGCGGATGGCGTCCTGGACCAGCGTGTTCGGGTGATAGAAGCCCATGGGCTGGGCGTTGAGCAGCCCCGCCAGGTACTCCGCCGGGTAGTGGAACCGGAGCCAGGCGGACATGTACACGATGTAGGCGAAGCTCACCGAGTGGCTCTCCGGGAAGCCGAAGCTGGCGAACCCCTGCAGCTTCTCCCAGATCTCGTCGGCCGCGGCGCCGGTGATCCCGTTCCGCTCCATCCCGGCGTACACCTCGTCCCGGAGCCGGGCCATGGCCTCCTGCGACCGCTTGTGCGTCATCGCCTGGCGCAACCGGTCGGCCTGGTTCCCGTCGAAGCCGGCGCACACCCGGGCCAGCTCCATGAGCTGCTCCTGGAAGACGGGCACGCCCAGGGTCTTCTCCAGGATCGGCCGGGTGAGCGGATGCGGGTAGCGGATCGGCTCCTCGCCGTTGCGCCGCCGCAGGTACGGGTGGACCGACTGGCCCTGGATCGGGCCCGGACGGATCAGAGCCACCTCCACCGCCAGGTCGTAGAAGGTCTTCGGTTTCATCTTGGGCAGCGTGGCCATCTGCGCCCGGGACTCGATCTGGAAGATCCCGACCGTGTCGGCCCGGGTGATCGACTCGTAGATGGCCGGCTCCTGGGGGATGGTCGCCAGGTCGATCTCGATCCCGTGGGTCTCGGCGATCAGGTCGGTGGTGAGGTGGAGCGCGTTGAGCATCCCCAGCCCCAGCAGGTCGAACTTGACGATCCCCACGGCCGCGGAGTCGTCCTTGTCCCACTGGATGACGGTCCGTCCCTCGAGCCTCCCCCACTCCAGCGGCACCACCTGCCACAGCGGCCGGTCGGCGATCACCATGCCGCCGGAGTGGATCCCCAGGTGCCGGGGGAACCCGTCGAGCCGCCAGCAGATGTCGTAGATCATGTCGGCGGTCATCCCGTGCGGCAGCGGGGCCTCCAGCGCCAGCTTCGCCGGGTCGCGGGTGTCCACGTACCGGGACAGGCCGTCCACCTGCGCCTGGGTGAACCCGAACGCCTTGGCCACGTCGCGCAGCACCGACCTGGCGCGGTAGGTGATCACGTTGGCCACCATCGCCGCCCGCTCCCGCCCGTAGCGGCGGTAGCAGTACTGGATGACCTCCTCGCGACGGTCGGCCTCGAAGTCGACGTCGATGTCCGGCGGCCGGCCCCGCTCCTCGGAGAGGAACCGCTCGAACGGGAGACCGAGACGGATCGGGTCGACCCGGGTGAGCCCCAGGCAGCGGCACACCGCCGAGTCGGCGCCCGAGCCGCGGATCTGGCACATGATGTCCTGGCTGCGGGCGAAGTCGACGAGGTCCTTGACCACCAGGAAGTAGCCGGAGAACCCGAGCCGCTCGATGACGGCGAGCTCGTGCTCGAGGCGCCGCCGCGCCGCCGGGTCGATCCCGTCGTCGGAGCCCGGGTAGACGCTGCGGGCGCCCTCCCAGACCAGGTGCTGGAGGTACTCCATCTCGTCCCGGAAGTGCCCCGGCATGGGGAAGTCGGGCAGCTGCGGCGCCACCAGGCCGAGGTCGAAGGCGAGCCGCCGCCCCAGTTCGGCGGCCCGGGCGACGGCGCCGGGATAGCGGGCGAACCGGCGGTGCATCTCCTCCGGGCTCTTCAGGTGCCGCTCGTCGGTGGCGGGGCGGAAGCCGTCGGCCTCGGCCAGCGTGCGCCGGCCGCCGATCGCGGCCAGCACCTCGGACAGGTAGGCGTCCTCCCGTCGCCGGTAGTGCGCCTGGTTGGTGGCCACCACGGACACCCCGAGCTTGGAGGCGACCTCCCACAGCAGGTCGTTGCGGGGGTGGTCCTCGGGCATGCCGTGATGCCACAGCTCGATGTGGAGCCTCCGTCCGAACAGATCCCGGAGCCGGGATACCTCGCGGATCGTCCCCGCCAGGTCGCCCCGCTGCGCCGCCTTCGGGACCGCACCGAAGTGGCAGCCGGTGAGGACATGGACGTCCTGATTGGCGGATACCTCCACCAGGTCCTCCCACAGGTAGACGGGCCGGCTCTTCTCACCCCGGAGCTGCCCCTTGGTGACCAGGTACGAGAGGGGGCGATAGCGGCCGGGCGGCCCGGCGATGAGGACCGGGTGGTCGGTCTCCGGGAGGTCGGTCGGCTTCGGCCGGTGGGGGCGGACGCTCCGGCCCCGCCGCAGCCTACCCTG
>QGUS01000292.1 GCA_003242515.1 Actinomycetota bacterium | reverse complement strand
CGCGGCGGCGGTACCCGCGACGTCGCCCCGCTCGCAGGCGGCGGCCTCCCGCTCGCGCTCGATCTGGTGCTCGAGGGCCTCCAGGGCTCCCTCGATCTGCTCCACCTCCCCCATCCGCTGGAAGGCGGCGAACGACGCCTCCAGTAGCTCCTCCGCCCGCTCCCGGTCGTAGTTGGCGACCAGGTTGGCCGTCATGTTGTAGGTGGGCCGAAAGCTGGAGCGGAGCTCATGGGCGCCGAGCGACGCCACCTGGGTGACCTCGGCGAACGGCATGAACGGCGAGTGCAGAACGACGCCGAAGCCCTCGACGTCGATCCCCCGGCGGCCGGCCCGTCCGGTGAGCTGCGTGTAGTCGCCGGGCCGGAGCATCTGGTGGCTCTCCCCGTCGAACTTGGTGAGGGACTCGAGGACCACCGAGCGGGCCGGCATGTTGATGCCCAGCGAGAGGGTCTCGGTCGCGAAGACCACCTTGAGCAGCCCCAGCTCGAACAGCTCCTCGACGGTCTCCTTGAAGGCAGGGACCATGCCGGCGTGGTGGGCGGCGTAACCGGCCTCCAGGGCGGCGATCCAGCGGCTGTAGCCGAGGACGGCGAGGTCGGTGTCGGTGAGATGGCTGGTGCGGCGGTCGACGATCTCGCGGATCGCCTCCCGTTCCTGGCTGTCGGTGAGCCGGAGGCCCGAGTCCGCCAGACGGGTGGCCGCGGCGTCGCACCCCGACCGGGAGAAGATGAAGTAGATGGCGGGGAGCATCCGCTCCCGGGCGAGGGTCTCGACGACCTCGACGCGACTCGGGGTGGCGTAGCGGCGCCGCCTCCCCCGCTCCATGCGGAGCATGTTCTCGATCCGCGGGTTGGGCCGGGTGCGGCCGTCCCGGGTGACGAACATCGGGAGCAGATGGATCTCCTGCGACCCGTAACGGTCCCGCATCATGTACATCGACTCCAGCGGGACGGGGCGGTGGTCGGTGCTGATCAGCGTGGTGGGCCCGCGCCGCTCCTCGATCCAGGCGGCGAACTCCTCGTCGTTGGAGATGGTCGCCGAGAGGCACACGAACTGGATGTGCCGCGGGCAGTGGATGATCACCTCCTCCCAAGCGGCGCCCCGGGAGGGGTCCTGGAGGTAGTGGGCCTCGTCGAGCACCACCAGGCCGACCCATTCCAGCGTGGACGGGTCGGCGTAGATCATGTTCCTGAGCACCTCGAGGGTCGCCACGATGAGGGGGGCGCCGGGGTTGATCACGTTGTCGCCGGTGAGGAGTCCGACCTGGTCGTCGCCGTACATGGCTGTGAAGTCGGCGAACTTCTGGTTGGAGAGCGCCTTGATCGGGGTCGTGTAGAAGGCGCGGCGGCCCCGGCCCATCGCCAGGTGTATCGCGACCTCGGCGACCAGCGTCTTCCCGGACCCCGTCGGGGCGGTGACGACGACTGACCGGCCGGCGGCGATGGCCTCGGCGGCCTCGACCTGGAACGGGTCGGGCTGGAAGTCGTACCCGGCCCAGAAGCCGGCCAGGCTCACTTCTTGAGGATGAGGCGTATCAGCCAATAGGTGCCTTCGTACATCGCGTAGAGGGGCAGGGACATCCCCATCAGGGTGAGCGGGTCACCGGTCGGGGTGATCAGGGCCGAGGCGACCACCACGATCACGAAGGCCCAACGCCGGCCCCTGGCCAGTGTCGCAGACGAGAGCGCCCCGAACGCGGCAGCCCCGAACACGAAGATCGGGTAGGTGAAGGCGAGGCCGAACGCGAGCAGGAATCTCAGCACGAACGAGTAGTAGGAGGCGAGCCGGAGGTCGCTCTCGATCTCCGGGAAGATGCCGAGCAGCACGTCCAGTCCCCTGGGGAGCAGCCAGTAGCCGAAGAGGACACCGGCCAGGAACAGCGCGGCGAAGGCCGAGACCATGGGGATCGCCCAGCGCTTCTCCTTCGGGGTCAGCGCCGGCACCACGAACGCCCACACCTGGTACAGCACCACGGGAGCGGCGAGGATGAACCCGCCGTACAGGGCGATGCGCATGAGCACGCCCCACTGCTCGGTCACCTCGAGGACGATCAGCTTGGCGTTCGGGGCGGCGATCTCGAACGGGCGCTCCAGGATGCCGCGCAGCTGGTCGGCGAAGAACAGGGCGACGAGCGCCATGACGACGACGGCCGCCGCCGACTTCACCAGGCGCCAGCGCAGCTCCTCGAGATGGGAGAGGATCGATTGAGGCTGATCGGCGGTCACTCGCCGTCCTCGGTCAACTCCTCACCGGCCTCGAGCTTCTCCAGGTCGGCCATTGCGTCCTCGGGAGTCGGGCCCGACACGGGCTTGGGCCCGGTCCACTCGTAGCGGGCGGCGGCGTCGAGATCGCTCTTGATCTCGTCGCGGATCTGCTTGATCTCGGCGGCCGTCTTCTTCACCTCGGCGACCTCCGCCTCCAGGCCCTGGGTGATCTCACGGGCGGCGGAGCGGAGCTCCGAGGCCCAGGCGCCCAGCTTGCGGGCGGCCTCGGGAAGGCGCGTCGGCCCCAGGACGATGAGGGCGATCAGGAGGATCCAG
>QGUS01000291.1 GCA_003242515.1 Actinomycetota bacterium | reverse complement strand
TAGACGGGCCGGCTCTTCTCACCCCGGAGCTGCCCCTTGGTGACCAGGTACGAGAGGGGGCGATAGCGGCCGGGCGGCCCGGCGATGAGGACCGGGTGGTCGGTCTCCGGGAGGTCGGTCGGCTTCTGCCCGTGGGCGCGGACGCTCCGGCCCCGCCGCAGCCTTCCCTGTGCGCCCTTCTCCCTGGCGGCCCTGCGGCGGTCCCACTCCTCGGCGGCGGCCACGGGATCGACGGGCCCCTCCGGCTCCGACTCGAACCCGATCTCCACCCCGTAGGCGACCGGCAGGCCCACCTCTCGTGCGGCCTGCCAGAACCTCGAGACGCCATAGAACCCGTCGTGGTCGGTGATCGCCAGCGCCTCGTACCCGAGCTCGACGGCCCTGTCCACCATCTCCTCGGGATGGGCGGTCCCGTCGAGGAACGAGAAGTTGGTGTGACAGTGCAGCTCGGCGTACCGCATCACGACCAATCTAATCGAACACATGTTCGATTAGATTGGGTGTACCGGGCGGCACGGTGACGAGAAGGACCCGAACCGGCGCCCGGGTGCCTGCGCGTTCGGTACCCTCCCGTCGTACCGAGCAGCGAGCAGGCGGAGCGAGCGAATGTCCTCCATCACCAAGACGATCCGGTTGTCCGGGAAGGCCGACGGGTCCATCGAGGACGCCGTCAAGACCGTGCTCGCCCGTGCGGCCGCCACCATCGACGACATCCAGAGCTTCCGGATCGTCGAAGTGGGCGGAGAGGTCGACTCCTCGGGCACTCCCACCGTGTTCACGGTGACGCTGGACATCACCTTCGGGATCAAGGATCCCGTAGTGCACTGAAACGCGCCCCCGATCCTGCTTGTCTAACCGGTACACGGCCGACAACGGCCCGACAAGGAGGATCCCTATGGGAGACGCACTCTGGACCCTGATCGGCGGCCTGATCGCCGGCATCATCATCGGGCCTCTCGCCCGGCTCGTTCTCCCCGGCAAGCAGAACCTGTCCGTGGGGATGACCATCCTCCTGGGCGCCGTGGGCGCCATCGTCGGCGGTTTCGTCTACGAGGCGCTCGGTGGCGAGGACACGTCGGGGATCGACTGGATCAGGCTGGCCATCCAGGTCGCGGTCGCAGCGGTGGTGGTCCTCATCTACGGCGCATCCAGCCGGAACCGGACCGCCTGAACCCGATCTACCCTGTGAGGGGCGGCGCGAGCCGTCCCTCACACGCGTCATGAGCCAGTACGACACGCCGCGGCCGGAGAGCCTGGGCGACGGGATCCACCTCATCCCGGCCCCGCTCCCCTTCAAGTCGCCCCCGTGGGTCAACACCTACGCGATCGAGACCGACTCGGGTCTCCTCCTCATCGACTGCGGCGCCGACTGGCCCGAGGGCCGGACGGCCCTGAGCGAGGGCTTCCGCGCCCTCGGGCTCGACGAGAAGGCGGTGCACACGATCCTCGTCTCCCACCTCCACCCCGACCACGTCGGCATGGCCGACCGGCTCCGCGAGGAGTGGGGGTGCCGGGTGGTGATGCACGAGCGGGCCGAGCAGGGGCGCCTCGCTAAGTACAACGACACGCCCGGCTACATGGCCGAGATGCGGGAGCTGGCCCTCCGGCACGGGGCCCCGCGTCCGGCGGTGGAGCTGGCGGCGTCGGCGCCGCGGCCCTGGTACATGCCGGTCATCGAGCCGCCCGACCATGTCGTCGCCGACGGAGACCCCATCGACCTCGGCAAGGGGCGGCACCTGCTGGTCCTCCACACCCCCGGCCACGACGACTCCCACATCTGCCTGCGGGACTCGAGGACCGGCATCCTGTTCTCCGGCGACCACATCCTCCCCAGGATCACGCCGGTCGTCCCGTTCGACTCGGACAGCGTCGACCCGCTCGACGACTACCTGCGCTCGCTGCGCCGGCTCATCGACATGAGGATCGGGGTCACCTACCCGGCCCACGGGTCGCTGATCGCGCGGGGCGACGAGCGGGCATACCAGATCCTCCTCCACCACGACCGGCGCCTCCTCGACATGACCGAGGTGGTCCGCAAGGAGGACTTGAGCGCTTTCGAGGTGATGCTCAAGTCGTTCCGGTCGGACCTGGACGGCCTCCAGATCCGCCTCGCCCTGCTGGAGACCATCGCCCACCTCGAGCACCTCAGGCTCCAGGGCCGCATCAAGGGCGTGGAGCGGGACGGCGTCCTGGTCTACACCAGGTGATTCCCATACCTGGCGCCCCGTGCCAGACTGTGCGGCGATGATCATCCTCGGATATCTCGACGCCGGCTCCGGGAGCTTGCTGCTGCAGGCCCTGCTGGGCGGCCTCGCCGGCATCGCGGTCGCCTTCCGGGCATTCAAGTCCCGCATCACCGGCAGGAAGGCCGTCGAGGAGACCAGCGTCGCCGAAGAGCCGCAGCAGGTGACCGAAGGGTCCTGACCCATGCTCCGGCCCGACCCCGGGTCGTTCCGCGACCCGGGGTCGGGCCGGAGCATGGGTCAGGACCCTTCGGTCACCTGCTGCGGCTCTTCGGCGACGCTGGTCTCCTCGACGGCCTTCCTG
>QGUS01000040.1 GCA_003242515.1 Actinomycetota bacterium | reverse complement strand
ACGATGCCGAGGGTGCCCTCGGACCCGACGAGGAGCCCGCGCAGGTCGAGCCCGATGGGGTCGGGTGCGGCGCTCCCGAACACGGCGACCTCCCCGCCCGACAGCACCGCCTCGACGGCGAGGATGTGGCTGGTGGTGTTCCCCTCGGCGAGGCAGTGGGGTCCGCCGGAGTTGTTGGCCACGTTCCCCCCGATCGTGCAGGACTGCTGGGAGGAGGGGTCGGGAGCGAAGTAGAGGCCGTAGGGGGCTGCGGCGACGCTGAGGTCGAGGTTGATCACGCCGGCGCCCACCCAGGCGGTCCGGTTCTCTGGGTCGATGTCCACGTCCTTCAGGGCGGTGGTCACGACGACGATCCCGCCCTCGACCGGGGTGGCCCCTCCCGCCAGGCCTGTGCCCGCTCCCCGGGCGACGATCGGCGTTCCGGTGCGCTCGGCGATCCGGACCACCTCGGCCACCTGGTCGGTGGACCGGGGGAAGACCACCGCGTCGGGCCTTCCGCGCATCAAGAGCGCGTCCTTGGAGAACAGATGCAGCTCCAGGGGCTCGGTCATGACGTTGCCGCTCCCGAGCGCGGCGCGGAGCTGGGTGACGACGTCCACGGGCGGCAGGCTACCCGGCGTCGGGTCGGCCCCAGCCCCCGCCACCGGGGGTGAGGACGACCAGGCGGTCTCCCGGACCGACCTCCACGGTGCACTTCCCGGGCAGCCGCTCCACCGACCCGTCGGCCCGGTGGAGCCAGTCCTCGCCGGTGGCCCCGGGCTCGCCTCCGGCCAGGCCCCAGGGGGCGTTGCGGCGGCGCTCCCCCATGAGCGAAAGAGTGGCGGCCGTCTCGAAGACGATCTCGCGCCGGATGCCGTCGCCACCCCGGAACCTCCCCGCCCCGCCGCTGCCGCGGCGGATCGTGTAGGCGACGACCCGGAACGAATAGTGGGCGTGCAACGCCTCGATCGGCGTGTTCTGGGTGTTGGTCATCCCCGTGTGGATGCCCGACTGGCCGTCCGCCCAGGGGCGGGCGCCCTGCCCGCCGGCGACGGTCTCGTAGTAGGCGAACTCGTCGTTGCCGATGAGGACGTTGTTCATGGTCCCCTGCGACGCGGCCGGTACCCGGTGGGGTGCGGCCTGGGCGAGGGCGCCGAGGACCACGTCGGCGATCCGCTGGGCGGTCTCCACGTTGCCGGCCGCCACCGCCGCCGGGAAGCGGGCGTTGACCACGGTCCCCTCGGGGACGATCAGGTCGATGGGCCGGTAGCTGCCGCCGTTGGGCGGGATGGTCGGGTCTGCCGCCACCCGCACCGCGTAGTAGAGGCACGACCGGGTGACGGCCTCGACGGCGTTGAAGTTGGCGTCGACCTGGGGGTCGGAGCCGGTGAAGTCGGCCACCAGGTGGTCTCCGTCGATGGTGACCGTCACCTGGATGGCGACGTCGCGGTCCCGGTGCTCCATGTGGTCGCGGAAGGTCCAGGTGCCGTCGGGCATGGCTGCCAGCGCCGCACTCATCCGCCGCTCTCCGTAGTCGAGGAGGGCCCGTGACACGGAGAGGAACCGGTCGAGCCCCTCGGACTCGATAAGTTCGGTGAGCCGGCGGGCGGCCACGGCGTTGGCGCCCATCTGAGCGTCGAGGTCACCGCGGCGTTCCCAGGGCGTGCGGGAGGCGTCGAGGAAGGGGACGAGGAACTCGTCGGTCCACCGGCCGTCGGCGACGCACCGGGTCGGAGGCACCCGGTGTCCCTCCTGGTCGACGGTGGTGGCATGGGCCGGCATCGATCCCGGGGCCTCCCCGCCGACGTCGGCGTGGTGGGCCCGGTTGGCGACCCAGGCGACGTGGCGGCCGCCCACGAACACGGGTGCGACAAGGGTGAGGTCGTTGAGATGGGTGCCCCCGGCGAAGGGGTCGTTGACCGCGTACTGGGCGCCCGGGGCGGGGTCGAATCGAGCCAGGCAAGCCCTGACCGACTCGGGCATCGACCCTAGGTGGACCGGGATGTGCTCCGCCTGGGCCAGCATCTCCCCCTCGGCCGTGAACACGGCCGCGGAGCAGTCCGCCCGCTCCTTGATGTTGGGCGACAGCGAGGTCCGACGGAGCACCCCGCCCATCTCGGCGGCGATGGCGGCGAACCGGTGCCGTGCGACTTCCAGTGTGACGGGGTCGATCACTCTCCCACCAGGTGTCCGATGTGCTTGGTGGCCTCACGGTAGGAGAGCCCGGAGAGGCCATCGCGGTGCTCCCGGACGAAACCGGCGACCGCCCCGGGATCTGTCTTGGAGTACTCGCGGAGCGCCCAACCGATGGCCTTGCGGATGAAGAACTCCCGCTCGTGCATGCGTCGGCGGCAGTAGTCGAAGAGGCGGCCGGCGTCGGTGGCGTCCTTGGCCCCGATCTGGGAGAGGATGGCGGCGCGGCGCAGCCACATGTCGGAGTCCTCGATCCAGCGGTCGATCTCGGCCCAGGCCTCCGGATGGGCCACGACGACGCGGCGGACGAGTCGGGTGGCCACCTCGTCGACCAGGTCCCACCACGCTCCCTCCGTGACGAGGCGGCGGTAGAGCGGGAGGGATGCCGGGGTGATGAACCTGGCGTGGCCGCGGGCGACGCCGAGGGCAACGTACTTCTCCTCGCGGTGGGGCTGGCACCAGAGGGCGAGGACCAGCTCCTCGTACTCGCGCTGGTCGGCGGGCGGCCAGGTGCGGACGATGTGGCGGATGACGGGGACGCGCCCGGGCTTCTGGACGCCGTAGAACGGCATGTCCGTCTTCATGTACGCCTGCATCCCGGCGGCCTTCTCCGGGTCGGCCGCCGCGGCGAGCGCCTCGCGGGCGTAGCGAACGGCCGGCAGCGTCATCGGCGGGGAGGGTAACGATCGGCGGCTCCCACCTGTTGGCCACGGGTCGTCGTCGTGACCCCTGCCGGCACCGGGGGCGGCGATTTCCGCCTCAAGTCGAAACCGTACACATGCCGATGGTTCCCCTTTCCCGGACTACCGATCGTGGGGAAGCTGGGAGGGCGAGATCCCGCGACGCGGTCCCGGGGACCGAGAGCAGGTTCTGGAGGAAACGAGCAGCTGTCGCGGGTATGACGAGAGCCAAGCAGGTCTTCGCCGCCATCGCCGCCCTGACCGTCGTCGTCGCTACCGGCGCAGCCGCCGTGTTCATCCTCAACTCCGACGACCCGACGACCACGACCACGCCGCAGGCCGCGGTCACCACCACCCTCGCTCCCGAACGGGTCGGGGAGACCCCGACCGGGCAGGTCCCGGCCGGCAGTCCGGGCACGGTCCCCGACACGACCGCGACCACCGTACCGGTGACCACGACCACCGCCCCGTTGACCACGACCACAGACGGCCGGGAGGATGCCCTCGTCCCCGCTACCACCACGACGGTGCCGACGACCACGACGACGGGCCCCGCACCCGGGGTCGTGATCTCCGTCGAGGGCGAACTCGCCGGAACCCAGGAGCAGCACCTCTCGTTCCGCCTCGTGGCCACCGGAGCCCAGGGCGTACACCACTGGTCGTCCGACGACCTGCCCTACGGTCTGGCGCTCGACCCCGGGACGGGCCGGGTCAGCGGCGCGCCCCTCTTCTCGGGGGAGCAGTCGTTCACCGTCACCGTGACCGACGGCACCCGCACCGCCAGCAAGCGTCTCACCCTCGAGGTGGAACCGCACGGCTAGATCGCCGACCTCTGTGCGGGGCCGATGGAGGTGCCGCGCATCGAGTGCGAGGTCGTCGTCCGCCTCTACACCCGCGAGCTCCAGGGAGCGATCTACTCCGGTCTCACCTTGTGGCGCGACGCCTGGGCACCTCAGTACTGGATGACCGGGCCTGACCCCTGCGGATGGACCGAGATGGTCGAATGCGGGGTGGTCGATGGCCGGAGACACATAACGGGTCTTGCAGGCCACCGGGACGGTTCAGATGGATCGACTCCTACCCAGGACCTGGAAGACGGAGTGCCGTCAAGACAGCGAGACGCCCTAGGCCACTGTGATCTCCAGCGACCCGTCGTCGAGGACGACCAGCCGCTGGCCGGGCTCCACCCGCACCGCAGACGACTCCTCGACCACGGTCGCCGGGCCGGTCAGCTCGAAGCCGGCGGGGAGGGTCCGACGCTGCCAGACACCGCCGCGGCCGACGGGATCGACGCCGGTCGGGGCCGCAGCCACGGACTCCCACCGGAGCGGCGCCTCTCCCAGGGCGGTGGCGCGCACGGTGACCAGCTCTATCCGCTCCCCGGGCCGGTCGAAGCCGAACTGCCGGCGGTGGGCCTCCTCGAAGGCTCGGCGGATGGCGTCCCACCGGGGCTCGGCCCGCACCTCCAGCTCGTGGGACTGGCCCGTGTATCGGCAGTCGAACGACACGGCCACCTCCGCGGGCGAGCCCCCGAAGACCTCCGAGAACCTGATGCTCACGTCGCCGGTCCGCTCTGCCACGACGCCCTCCAGGGCCCCGTCGCCTTCGGGCAACATCACGGTGCGCGCCCCATCGAGGCGGGGCGGGGACAGGAGCAGTCCGAGGGCGGAGAAGACACCGGAGAGCGGCGGGACGAGGATCGTCGGGATGCCCAGACGCCGGGCCAGACGGCCGGCGTGCAGCCCGCCGGCCCCACCGAAGGCCACCAGCACCGCCTCCCGGGGGTCGGCTCCCTCCTCGACGGAGACGGCGCGAAGTGCGTGCTCCATGTGGCTGTCGACGATCTCGAGCATCCCGGCAGCGCACGCCTCGACCGACAGGCCGGCGGCTTCGCCGAGACGCGCCATGGCGGCCCGGGCGGCCCCGACATCGAGACGCAACTTGCCGCCCAGGGCGAGATCGTCCGGGAGATACCCGGCGATGACGTTCGCATCGGAGACGGCGGGCTCGATGCCGCCCCTCCCGTAACAGGCAGGCCCGGGATCGGCGCCGGCCGACTGCGGCCCCACCCGGAGGGCGCCGCCGCGGTCGATCCATCCGATGCTGCCGCCACCGGCGCCGCTGGGCCGTACCGGGACCGACGGCACCCGGGCGACGCGGCCTGCCACCCTGTGGCCGGATCCCGTGGCGGGAACGCCGCCCTCGATCCGGCAGACGTCGGTGGAGGTGCCGCCCATGTCGAAGGAGAGAACCTCGCGGTGGCCGTGGTGGGAACCCACGGCTGCGGCGGCGACCACCCCACCGGCCGGCCCCGACAGCACCAACTGGACCGCCTGTGCCTGGTCGAACGGGAGCAGGCCCCCGGCGGAGGTCATGACGAGGGCCCGGGCAACCGGAAGAACCGCGCCGAGCCGCTGGAGGTACCCGGCGACGGCGGGGGTCAGGTACGCCGACAGGAGGGCGGTCGCCACCCGCTCGTACTCGCGGAACTCCGGCGACACCGAGGTGGCGGCGATGACGGGGACACCCGAGGCCGCCGACAGCCGCGCCGCGAGGCTCACCTCGGCGTCCGGATCGAGATAGGCCTCGACCGTTCCCAGCACGGCCACTTCCACGCCCAGCGCGGCGAGCCTGGAGGCGGTCTCGTCGGGGTCGCCGAGGGGGATGCGGTGGTCACGGCCCACCAGCGGGGCGGGGCGGTCCACGGCGGGGTCGTAGAGGGAGGGACGGTCCTGACGGGCGATCTCCACCAGGTCCTCGAACCCTGCGTCGGTGACCAGGGCGACCCGGGCCCCCTTCTCCTCCAGGAGGGCGTTGGTGGCGACGGTGGTGCCGTGGAGGAAGGCGTCGTCGGCGCGCCAGTCGACGGCGGAGGCGACCGCGACGGACGGGTCGGCAGGAGTGGACGGGACCTTGTACCCCGTCACCGACGGGCCATCGAAGACGGCGACGTCGGTGAAGGTCCCGCCGACGTCCACCCCGACCAGCCGCACGGGTCTACCCTCGCCTCATGCCCGTCGTGCCCAGCCCCACCCCGAACCCGGCGGCGATGAAGTTCACGGTGGGCGCACCCGTGGGCGGGCCGGCCACCGTGCGGCCCAACGACGATGCCACGGGATTCGCAGCCGACATCGCCGCCCTGGACGGCGTCACCAGCGTCTTCTTCACGGCCGACTTCGTGACGGTGACCAAGGACCCCTCCGCCTCGTGGGACGACCTCGTCCCCGAGGTCGTGGCGATCCTAGAGCGCGCCTTCCCCGGCTGATCGCGTCCTACGGCCCCACCACGACCGTGCGGGGCCGGCGCACCCCGTCGGGGTCCGTCGCCATCACCACCACCCGCCACCCGCCCGACGGCAGGGGCTCACCGCCCACGACCGGGCCGTGGGCGGCCTCGACCTCGGCCTTCAGGCTCTCCGGGAGGGCGCCCAGGGCCATCGGCTGTGGCGCCGCCGCCTCGCCGGCCGACACCGTCGGCGGGCGGGTCACCCGCGGCGCCCCCTCGGTGGAGACGGCCACCTCGACCAGCACCCTGCGGGGCGGCTGACGGGTGAAGGCCCCGTCGGGACTGGAGACGAGGGAGCGCACCAGCACCTCGACCTCGTAGGTGAGCGGCGCGACCTCGGTGACCGTCATCGCCCCCGCCCAGTCGACGTACACCTGAACCCCCTCGGGCACCTCCGGCAGCGGGACGCCCGCGGGCAGCAGCGACGCCAGGGTGTCCCGGGATGCCTGCGACCCGTCCGCGGACACGTACTCGATGGCGAACCACTCGGCGTGGGCGGCCGCCGCTGCGGCCAGCCGCTCCGGCTCCACGGCATAGAGGTCGGCCTCGGTGATGGCCGTGGGCGGCGGCGCGGCGGTCTGCGGGACCGGCTGCTGCACCGGCGGGGCGGGGGGGACGGGGACGGGCGGCCCGGCCGGGTCCCGGGCGAGGGGCTGCGGCGGTGCGGCGGTCTGGTTGCGCATGAAGGAGAAGGCCAGCGCCCCCAGGGCGACGGCCACCGAGACGACGATCACCACGCGTCCCGGATCGGTGCGTCTCGCTTCCAGCGCCTCCCAGGGGATCCGCTCGTAGGTCTCGTGGCGCTCGGGCTCCATGCCCCGAACGTATGGCCCTTGCCGGGGCGCAACAAGGGGGTCGTAACCCCCGGAGAAAACGGCACCCGCGGCTAAGGTCAGGGCGACATGGCGTTCAACCCCGACCCGAAGCCGGGACGCTGGATCCTCCCCCTGGTGGTCCTGGCGATGATCGCCTTCACCTACTACTTCGTGCGCGAGCTGCCCCAGGCCTCGGCGGACAGCACCGTCCCCGGCGGCAGCACCACCACGACCACCACCCCCGGCGACGGGACGACCTCCAGCACGACGGCCGCCGAGCCCGACCCGGCCGTCCAGGCCTACCTCGACGAGATCCGCCAGATCTCCGCCGGGCTCCAGGAGCAGAACACCGCCCTCACCGAGGCCAACTCGGGGTTCGACGCCACGCCACGCGCCGTGTCGTACCAGGACGCCGTCGCCCGGTTCCAAGCCGTACAGGGGGCCACCAACGAGCTGCTCACCCAGCTGCAGGGCCTGACACCGCCCGACAGCCTCGCCGAGCCGCATCAGCGCCTGGTGAACCACCTCACCGAGGCGGCGCGTGCCGCCACCGACGCCCTCAACGGCCTGACTTCGGACGACCCCGGCACCCTCCGCCGCAACGCGGTGAGCGCCTTCACGGCAGCCGCCGAGGCGTTCGCATCCGAGGTCGCGTCGATCGAGTCGGCCACCGGGGCGCCGGGTGCCGGCGAGCCTGCCGGCGACGAGGACGAAGAGGGTGAGGAGGGCGGCGAGTAGCCGCTAGTAGCCCTCGTACGACGGATCCGCCGTCGGCGATCCCGCCACCATCGACCCGGTCGCGTCGACCACGAACCAGACCCCCTCGACGCCCTGCCCGTTGACGTCCCCCGGCGCGGTGTCGCCGGCGTACAGGTAGAGGGGCATCCCGCCGACGGTGAGCTGGGTGGTGCCGTCGTCGCGCTCGATGGTCCCGAAGCCGAGCCCCGACACCACGGGGTCCACCGGGGTGTCGCCGGGGACGGGCGGCCAGATCGCGGCGCAGGAGTCGTAGCAGACGCTCTCCCCTTCCGTGTCCCGGGTGAACACGTAGAGCGTCATCCCGTCGGAGTCGACCAGCACCGGCCCGAGGCTGGTGTCCCCGAGGTGCACCCCCGCACCCGAGGCAGTGGTCGTGGTGTTGGCGGCGGTCGTGGTGGTGATGCCGGCGGCGGTGGAGGTGGTCGACTGGCCCGCACCGCCGCATGCGGCCAGGACGACCACGAGCGCCACCGTGAGACGAACGATCCGGTGTCTTGTCGCCATACCCCCAGTACGGAGCGGCCCGGCTGGCGGTTCGCGGGGCTGGCAGAATCCAGCCGTGGACCGGGAAATCCTCCGGAGGTTCCAGGCCGGGGACGAGAGCGCGCTGCAGGCCGTCTACCGGCGTTATGGGGGCGCGATCCACACGGTCGCCCTCGCCATCCTCCGCGACCCGGAGCTGGCCGCCGACGCCACCCAGGTCACCTTCCTCAAGGCCTGGCGGGCCGCCGCCACCTTCGATCCGGACCGCGACTTCGCCCCCTGGATCTACGCCATCGCCAGGCGGGCGGCCATCGACCTGCTACGAAAGGAGCGCCCGGCGTCGGAGTTGCCGGAAACGCTGGCCGCCGACCCGGGGGCGGGTATCGAGGAGACCTGGGAGGCCTTCCAGGTGAGGCTCGCCGTGGACGCACTCCCCGCCGAGGAGCGGGAGGTGATCCGGCTGAGTCACTTCGAGGGCCTGACCCACCAGGAGATAGCCGGGCGGCTCGGGGTCCCCGTAGGGACGGTGAAGTCGCGCTCCCACCGGGCCCACCGCCGCCTCGTGGAGCTGCTCGACCACATGCGTGAAGGAGGAACCGCGTGAACCGGCCATCCGTAGTGGAGACGAGGACATGAGCACCGACGAGCGCGCCGCCCATCTCGAGACCGGATCGGGCGCGACCGGGGACGAGGCCGGGCGCCTCGACCGGGTGCGCTCCATCCTGGCCCGGGCGGAGACCTGGGCCGAGCCTCCCGCGGACCTCATCGACCGGGTCCTCGAGGATGTCGCCGGAGAACCGGTGCCCGCGGGGCGGTGGTCCGGCTGGCCCAGCGCCGCCATCGCCGCGGCCCTCGCCCTCGTGCTGGTGGGGCTGATCGCCTTCGTCGACTCCGGGGAGCCCCGCCCGGCCGGGACGGTGATCGCCATGACCGGCACCGAGCTGGCCCCGGCCGCCACCGGCGAGGCTCGGATCGAGGAGAGGCCGTCGGGCTGGTACGTGCACCTCGAGGTCCGGGGCCTCCCGCCGGCGGGCGAGGGCAGCTACTACGAGGCCTGGCTGTGGCGGAACGGCGAGGGGGTGAGCATGGGGACCTTCCATCTCCGCTCTCCCGACCCGGTGGCGCTCTGGTCCGGGGTATCCCCGGAGGACTACCCGGTGGTCCGCATCACCCTCCAGGACGAGGGCGGCGGGCCTGCGCCCTCGGGGCGGGTCGTGATGACCGGCATGCTGCCCGGGCCCTGGCCGCGCTAGCTTCGAGCCCATGTGCTTCTCGCCCGACGCCAACCCGCCGGTACCGGTCATCGAGGGAGGGTGCGCCCGCACCGAGGACCTGGATCTGGTCGCGCCCGACGGCAACCACCTCGCCGCATTCGCCGCGTACGCGGCCGAGCCCAAGGGGCCGGGAGTCGTCGTCCTCCCCGACGTCCGGGGGCTGCACGACTTCTATGTCGAGCTCGCCGTGCGCTTCGCCGAGCACGGGTACGACGCCGTGGCCATCGACTACTTCGGCCGCACCGCCGGCGTCGGTCGCCGGGACGCGACCTTCGAGTGGAAGGGGCACGTCCCAAAGGTGATGCCGGAGCACACCACCGCCGACGTGGCGGCCGCCCTCCAGGTGCTCCGGGCCGAAAACCCCGGCCGCAAGGTCTTCGTCCTCGGGTTCTGCTTCGGCGGCTCCAACGCGTGGCTCATGGCCGCCCAGGGCCTCGACCTCGCCGGGGCGGTCGGCCTCTACGGCAACCCGCAGCGCCCGCCATTGGCGCCGATCGAGGGGGGGGACCGGAG
>QGUS01000290.1 GCA_003242515.1 Actinomycetota bacterium | reverse complement strand
ACCAGGAGAAGTACAGCGGGGTACGCCGTCGGCGGCGGAAGATTTTAAAAAGAGACGGGGCCCGACCCGCCCGCCGCCGCCGCGCCCTCAATAGGGAGAGGGTCGGGGCGGGCGCGGAGCGCGTCCTCGACGAGACCCTGATCCGGGTAGGGAACCGCCGCTATGCGACGGAGAACGGGTCCTTCGGTCTCACCAGCCTCGAGACCGACCACGTCGAGGTGTCGGGGTCGCGTGTCGAGTTCGAGTTCACCGGCAAGGGCGGCGCCGAACACAACCTTGTCGTCCACGACCGGCGCCTCGCCGCGCTGGTGTCGCGCTGCCAGGACCTCGACGGCGACACCCTCTTCTCGTTCCAGGAAGGCGACCGCGTGACGGCGCTCACTCCGGCCCACCTCAACGACTACATCGCCGGCATCTCCCGGCACCGTTTCACGGCCAAGGACTTCCGCACGTGGGGCGCCAGCGCCACGGTCACGGAGATGCTGGCGTGCGGATGCGACGACCTGCTGGAGGCCATCGACGCCGCGGCGGAGCGCCTGGGCAACACCCGTGCGGTCTGCCGGGCGTCGTACGTCCACCCGGTCGTCGCCGAGGCCGCGGAGGACGGCAGGCTGGAGCCGGCATGGCGGGCGTCGCGTGACGGCCGGTGGCTGAACCGAGCCGAGTCCGCGCTGCGCCGGATCGTGGCGGACGCGGACTGACCCGACGGTTGGCGTCCGACCAGCCCGGGTAGTGGAGCCCATGAACGAGTTCGGCTACACGCTCTCGTCGGAGGAGCACGACCCGGGACGCCTCGTCGACCTCGCCGTCATGGCGGAAGGCCACGGTTTCGACTTCGTCTCCATCTCCGACCACTTCCACCCCTGGACCCGGGAGCAGGGCCACTCCCCGTTCGTGTGGTCGGTCCTCGGGGCCATCACCGCCTCGACCGACGCCATCGGGGTGGGGGTCGGGGTCACCTGCCCCACCACCCGAATCCACCCCGCGATCCTCGCCCAGGCGACGGCCACGACCGCCCATCTCCTGCCCGACCGGTTCTTCTGGGGAGTGGGCAGCGGCGAGGCCCTAAACGAGCAGGTCCTGGGGGATGGATGGCCCCCTGCGGACGTCCGCCTGGAGATGCTCGAGGAGGCCGTCCTCCTCATCCGGCTTCTGTGGGAGGGCGAGAGCACGACCTGGCGCGGGGAGTACTACCTCGTCGAGGACGCGACGATCTTCGACCCGCCGCCGAACCCCGTCCCGATCATCGTGTCCGCATTCGGGGAGGAGGCCGCCGGGGTGGCCGCGCGGGTCGGCGACGGTCTCTGGATCACCGGTCCCGGAAGGGAGTCGGTCGACCGGTACCGGGAAGCCGGTGGCGACGGCCCGGTCTATACGCAGTTGCACGTCTGCTGGGCGGAGACCAGGGAGGAGGCCATCGCGACCGCGCACCGGGTCTGGCCCAACACGGCCCTTCCCGGCCAGCTGGCACAGGACCTGCGCACGCCACGGCACTTCGAGCAGGCGGTCGAACTGGTGACACCCGAGATGGTGGCCGACGCGATACCGTGCGGCCCCGACCCGGAGCCCTTGCTCCGGATGGTCGGGGAAGCGCTCGACTCCGGCGTCGACCACGTCTACTTCCATCAGATCGGGTCCGACCAGGAGGGATTCCTGGACTGGTGGGACTCCGAGCTGAGGCCGGGGCTTCCCCGCTAGCGCAGGAGCGACTCCAGGGCGTCCCGGTCCCCGCTCCGGAGGGCGCGCTCGGCCGCCAGGTTCTCCCGGTCGCGGTAGATGGAGGCGATGGCGCGGATCACCCCGTTGGCGCGGTAGGCGACCAGGACGTCCCGCCGCTCCGGGTCCCCGGAGACCTCCGCCGTGTCCCAGCCCGCGAGCAGGCCGGTGACGTTGATCGGGACGTCGTAGTGCTGGCTCCAGAAGAATGGCGGGTCGGTGAACGGCTCGTCGAGGCCCAGCATGCTCCGCGCCGCGTGCTGACCCTGGCGCTGGGCGTGGACCCAGTGCTCCACACGCACCGGCTCCCCGCCGGGCCCGGGGAAGGCGGCGATGTCCCCGGCCGCCCAGATGTGGGGGTCGCTGGTGCGGAGCCGCTCGTCCACGATCACGCCCCGGTCCACCCGCAGCCCGGCGGCCTCCGCCAGCCCGGTCCGGGGCACGACGCCGATCCCCACGACCACCAGGTCGGCGGCCAACTCCGAGCCGTCGTCGAGCACGACCGCCTGCCCGGTGATCCGCTCCAAGCCGCGCCCGAGACGGAACTCGACACCGTGCTCCGCGTGCAGCTTCGCCACGAACCGGCCCAGCTCCTCGCCGAGGATCGACGCCAGGGGCACCTCCTCGGGTGCGATCACGGTGACCGGTAGCTCCCGGTGACGCAGCGAGGCGGCCACCTCCAGACCGATGAACCCCGCGCCGACGACCGCGGCCCGCTCCACCCCGTCGAGCCGGGACAGCACCTCCACGCCCTTGGCCATGGTGCGGGGGTAGGCACCGTGGGCAGGGCCGCGGCGGGGGACGGGCAAAGCCCCGGGCCCGGCGCGGGGGGGCGGGGAA
>QGUS01000289.1 GCA_003242515.1 Actinomycetota bacterium | reverse complement strand
CTCGGGAGGCGCCCCCCGTCCCCGCGGCTTAGGCTTCGGGGCGTGTTTTGCCCCCCCCTGCGCCCGTGGGTCCCCGTGCCGCCTGTTTCTGTCCACGCTGCTGGACTGACCTGCTCGAGAACCCTCCGAGGAAGACTCCGGTGAGAGGCTCAACTTTTGCCTCGCAGGAGCCGATGAACCTGAACCGATGCGAGGCGTATCGAAACCGTGGTTGACTGCCGGCACCCTCGAGCTGGGGAACCATTCTGGTACATGAAGAGAGCCCTTGTCTTCGCCGTCGCACTGTTCACCCCCGCCTGCTCCAGCCAGGCGGATCCGACAACCACTGCCCTAGCGCCGACCACCACTCGGCGGCACCATCGTCATGAAGGTGTCGAACCGGGAGACGGGGGCTCCGTGGGGGACGATCACCGTTCAGATCCCCGCCGCCAAGTGGTGCAACTCGGTTGAGGACACGAACCCGGAGACGTTGAAGCCGGGAGACTGCATCCGTATCGACGCCATCGCCCGGGAACACGGATTCATCAACCACAAGAACTATTGAACCGCCACCAGCCCACCGGACAGGAGTCAGGTCAGTTTGAAGCTGCGCCGGTGAACCGGCGAACAACGCCAACACCTGAGACGGCACCACGCCGGCCGCCGGTCCGGGCGTGACCGTGGTCTGCACCTTCACTTACAGGTGGACTGCGTCCCTGTCCGCCGCTAATCGCCGACGGGTCCGCCACCCTGCCGCCCCCCTCGCGGTCCATCTCTGCGCCCTTGGGATGCACTCCCCGTTACCCTGCCCGAACGCAGATGCTCGTATTCGAAGATCTTCGCAAGTCGTTCGGTGGCATCCACGCCCTGGACGGCTGCAGCTTCCAGGTGAAGCCCGGCAAGATGCTCGGGTTCCTGGGGCCGAACGGGGCCGGGAAGACCACCGCGATGCGGGCCGTGTTCGGGCTCCTCCGCCCTGACTCCGGTCGGGTCCTCTGGAACGGGAAGCCGGTCGACAAGGAGACCGCCATGCGCTTCGGGTACATGCCCGAGCAACGCGGCCTCTACCCCAAGATGCGGATCAAGGACATGCTGGTCTACATCGGCCGCCTCCATGGCCTTTCGTCGGCCGGGGCCGGCCGTCGCGCCGACCACTGGCTGGAGCGACTCGGCCTGACCGAGCGGGCCGCCGATCCGATCCAGGCGCTCTCCCATGGCAACCAGCAGCGAGTCCAGCTGGCCGCGGCCCTCGTCCACGACCCCGAGGTGATGCTCCTCGACGAGCCTTTCAGCGGCCTCGACCCGATCGCCGTCGACACCATGTCCCAGATCCTCAGGGACGCCGCCCGTGAGGGCCGGGCCGTCGTCTTCAGCTCCCACCAGCTCGACCTGGTCGAGGACCTCTGCGAGGAGGTGGCCATCATCAACCAGGGCCGCGTCGTCGTGGAAGGCGACGTCAAGGAGCTGAAGATGAGGGCCCCGTACCGCCGTCTCGAGATCGACTTCGACGGCGACATGAACGACCTCGCCGCCTCCCTCGAGGGGGTGCGGGAGATCTCCAGCACCAACGGACACCACCGGGTGATCGTCGACGCGGCCACCGACATCCGGCCGGTGCTCGCCCGTGCGCAGGAGTCGGGACAGCTCCGCAGCTTCTCGTACACCGCCCCGTCACTCTCCGACCTGTTCCGGGAGGCCGTGCGATGAGGACCCTCGGGCTCGTGGCCCTCAGGGAGATCAAGGAGGGCCTCCGCTCCAAGACCTTCCTGATCACCACCATCGTCACCATCCTCCTCGTGGTCGGTGTCGTCCTCGTGCCCCAGCTGATCGAGGGCGGGCCCAGCCGCTACACCCTCGGCCTGGTCGGCGACGGCGGCGCCGAGATCGCCGATGCCGCCGAACGGCTCGGCAACGCCACCGTCGAGCCCGGGGACGACCCCCAGGTCGAGATCGAGACGAAGACCTACGCCACCCGCGAGGAGGCGGTGGCCGCCCTGGAGGCCGACGAGGTCGACGCCGTCCTGGTCGGGGACACCGAGCTGGTCCTGCGCAACATCGGGATCGGCAGCACCGGCGTCAGCGGCCTGCTCCAGCAGGCGGCGGCCGCCCGGGCGCTGGAGAACGTGCTCGCCGAGCACGGCGAGGTCGCGGCGGTCGTCATCGAGACCCTGACCTCGGACCCGCTCACGGTGACCACCCCGCAAGGCGACGGCGAGGACGCCCGAGGCGAGAAGTTCCTGGTCGCCCAGGCCGGCATGTTCCTGCTCTACATGGCGGTCCTGGTCTACGGCTCGTGGATCCTCACCGGAGTCACCGAGGAGAAGTCGAGCCGCGTGGTCGAGGTGCTCCTCTCCGCGGTCCACCCCTGGCAGCTGCTCGGCGGGAAGGTGCTGGGCATCGGGGCGCTGGGCCTCGCCCAGTTCGTCATCACCATCCTCATCGCCCTGGGCGGCATCGCCTACACGGGCATCGACATCCCGTCGCTCGATCCGCTGACGATCGGGAACCTGGTCCTCTGGTTCATCCTCGGTTCAGCGGCTTGGGCCGGGCCTTTCGGGGCCCCGGTCCCCCGGCCCCCCCACCCCTGTCTTTTTAACA
>QGUS01000288.1 GCA_003242515.1 Actinomycetota bacterium | reverse complement strand
CCGGTAGCCGGGAGGAGTGGCCGAGAGCCGGTTCGGGGACGCCGCGGTGCGGTCCGGGCCGGTCTCCGCCCCCGGCTCCACCCCGAGGTCGGCGGCGAGCTCGAACGCCTGCCGGATGGTGTTGATGGGACCCGCCGGCACCCCGGCCCGGTTGAGCGTCTCCACCCAGTGGGCCACCGGCCGCTCCCGAAAGGCGCCGGTCAGGATCCCGTCGAGTGCGTCCACGTTGGCGACCCGGGCGGTGTTGGTCGCGAACCGCTCGTCGTCGGCGAGGCCCGCGAGGCCGCAAGCCCCGGCGAGCGCCCGGAACTGGGCGTCGTTCCCGCAGGCCACGACGAACCACCCGTCGGCGGCCTCGAAGGTCTGGTACGGGGCGATCGAGGGGTGGCGGTTGCCCAGCCGCGGCGGGTCCTCCCCCGTCGCCAGGAAGCCGGATGCCTGGTTGAGGAGCCCCGCCAGCGCCGCTCCCATGAGCGACACCTCGACGTGCTGTCCCTCGCCGGTGCGGTCGCGGTGTCGCAGGGCGGCGAGCACCCCGACGGTCCCCTGGAGGGCGGCGATGTGGTCGACGAGGGCGACTCCTACCTTGTAGGGCTCGCCGTCGGCGGGACCGGTGATGCTCATCAGACCCGACATCGCCTGGACCAGCAGGTCGTAGCCGGCGAGACCGGCCGCCTGCGGGGCCGACCCGAAGGCGGTTATGGACACGTAGATGGACCGGGGGTTCCGCTCCCGCACCGACTCGTAGTCGAGGCCGAACCGGGCGAGTGTGCCGGGCCGGAAGTTCTCCACCATCACGTCGGCCCGGGTGGCGAGACGCACGGCCAGTTCGCGGTCGCCGGGGTCGCCGAGGTCGAGGGTCACCGACCGCTTGTTTCGGTTCAGGCCCGCGTAGTAAGAGGCCATGCCGGAGGGGGCCCACGGTGGCCCCCAGGCGCGGGTGTCGTCCCCGCTGCCGGGGCGCTCGACCTTGATCACGTCGGCCCCCAAGTCGCCGAGGGTCATGGCGAGATACGGCCCGGCGAGGACCCGGGAGAAGTCGGCGACCAGCAGACCGGAGAGCGGGCCCGTCACCAGAGCTTCATCCTGATGTGACGGAGGCGGGCGTAGTTGCGGAGCCCCTCGGGACCGAGCTCGGCGCCGAAGCCTGAGAGCTTCCAGCCGCCGAACGGCGCCCCGAGCTCGGTCGTGTCGTTCACGTTCACACCCACCATGCCGAACTCCAGGCCCTCGGCGAAGCGCCACAGCCGCTCCAGGTCCCGCCCGAAGACGTACGCGGCGAGACCGACGTCGAGGCCGTTGGCGACCGCCAGCGCCTCCTCGTAGGACCCGACCCGATGGATCGGGAGGATCGGCCCGTAGGTCTCCTCGTTCATCACCCTCGCTGCGAGGGGCACGTTATCCACGACGACCGGGTCAAGGAACAGGTCCTCGCCTCCACCGCCGCGGACCAGCCAGCCACCGAGCGAGACGGCGTCATGGAGGTGCTCCCGGGTGCGCTCCACGACCTGGGGGACCGTGGCCGGGCCCATGGTCGTGTCCGGTTCCAGCGGGTCCCCGACGACTATGCGGTCGGTCGCCGCCGCCACCGCGTCGGCGAACTCGTCGGCGACCCGGTCGGCGACGAGCACCCGGTTGACGGCAATGCAGATCTGGCCGGTGTTGGAGAACGAGCGGCGCACCGCGGCTGCGGCCGCCACCTCGACATCGGCGTCGTCGAGCACCACGAACGGGGAGTGCCCGCCCAGCTCCAGCAGGAGCGGGGTGAGGCGCAGGGCGGCGGCCGCGGCGATCGCCCGGCCGGTGTCGACCGACGCGGTGGCGGAGACCATGTCGACCGAGGAGACGAGCGCCTGTCCGGCGTCGGCGCCGCCCGGCAGGTCGTTCAGGACACCGGCGGGCAGGCCGGCGTCGACCAGGCACTGCGCCGCCAGGGCGACCGCGAGCGGGGTCTCCACGGGCGGCTTGGTGACCACGGCATTGCCGGCCGCCAGCGCTCCACCGACCTTCCAGCTCCAGAGGTCGACCGGGTAGTTCCACGGGACGATCGCCCCCACGACGCCATGGGGCCGCCACTCGACCAGGCTGCGGACGTCGGCCAGGCGTGCAGAGCGGCGCAACTCGGAGTGGAGGCGCATCCCCTCCTGTCCGTAGAAGCGGAGCACCTCGGCGGAGAAGAGCACCTCCTTCCGCGAGTCGGGGAGGGGCTTGCCCTGCTCCACGGTGAGCGTGCGACTGATCTCGTCGACCCGCTCCTCGATCAGACCGGCGGCGCGGGTGAGCACCTCGCACCTCTCCCCCGGGGCCATCGCCGCCCAGGCGGGCTGGGCGCGGCGCGCGGCTGCGACCGCACGCTCCACATCGGCCGAGGAAGCCACCGCCGTCTCACCGGCGGGCTCGCCCGTGGCCGGCTCCATCACCGGCACCCGGGCGGTGCCGGGCTCCCACCGCCCGTCGATGAGGAGGCCCCGGGCGGGGGTCATCTGCTCGACAGCCTCCCCCCCAGCTCCTCGTAGACCTGGCCGGTGTTTACGTTGGCCGGGGCAGGGTCGGCGGGTGTGGGGTTGATTCTACCTTTCTGGTG
>QGUS01000287.1 GCA_003242515.1 Actinomycetota bacterium | reverse complement strand
CGTTCGCCCGCGAGTACGGCGGTCTGCTCGACAACCGCAGCTTCGGCGGCGCCCAGGTGTCCCGCACCTTCTACGCCCGGGGCCAGACGGGCCAGCAGCTCCTGCTCGGCGCCTATCAGGCCCTGATGCGGCAGGTGAACCAGGGCACGGTGAAGCTGCACACCAGGACCGAGATGCTCGACCTGGTGGTGAAGGACGGCCGGGCGGTCGGCATCATCACCCGCCACCTGGTCACCGGCGAGATCCGGCGGCACTCCGCCCACGCCGTGGTCCTGGCCACCGGCGGCTACTCCAACGTCTTCTTCCTCTCCACGAACGCCAAGGCCTCCAACGCCACGGCGATCTGGAGGGCCCACAAGCGCGGCGCGGCGTTCGCCAACCCCTGCTTCACGCAGATCCACCCGACCTGCATCCCGGCCTCCGACGAGTTCCAGTCGAAGCTGACGCTGATGTCGGAGTCCCTCCGCAACGACGGCCGGATCTGGGTCCCGAAGCGGGCCGGCGACACCCGCCCGCCGCACGAGATCCCCGAGTCGGACCGGGACTACTTCCTCGAGCGGATGTACCCGGCGTTCGGCAACCTGGTCCCCCGCGACGTCGCCTCTCGGGCGGCGAAGCGCATGGTGGACGCAGGCCTCGGTGTGGGCCCGCTCAAGAACGGCGTCTACCTCGACTTCTCCGACGCCATCTCGCGTCTGGGTCGCGAGGTCATCGCCGAGCGCTACGACAACCTCTTCCAGATGTACGAGCGCATCACGGACGAGGACCCGTACGAGACGCCGATGCGCATCTACCCGGCCCCCCACTACACGATGGGCGGCCTCTGGGTGGACTACAACCTGATGACCACGATCCCGGGGCTATACGCCCTGGGCGAGGCCAACTTCTCCGACCACGGGGCGAACCGCCTCGGCGCCTCGGCCCTGATGCAGGGCCTCGCCGACGGCTACTTCGTCCTCCCGGCGACCATCGGCGACTACCTGGCCGACTTCCTCAACCAGCCGCCGGTCTCCACCGACGACCCGGTCTTCGCCGAGACCGAGAAGGAGGTCGCCGACCAGGTGAACCGCCTGCTGTCGGTGAACGGGAGCCGCTCCGTCGACTGGTTCCACCGGGAGCTCGGGAAGATCATGTTCGACTACTGCGGCATGTCCCGCACGGCCGAGGGGCTGCAGAAGGCCCTGTCGGAGATCCCGGCCCTGTACGAGGAGTTCAAGAACGACGTCCGGGTGCTCGGCTCGGCCGAGACCCTCAACCAGAGCCTGGAGAAGGCCAACCGGGTCGACGACTTCTTCCAGCTCGCCCAGCTCATGTGCCTCGACGCCCTCCAGCGCGAGGAGTCCTGCGGCGGGCACTTCCGGGAGGAGCACCAGACCCCCGACGGCGAGGCGCTCCGCGACGACGAGAACTTCGCCTTCGTGGCTGCCTGGGAGTGGACGGGTGATCCTGCTCGCCCGAACCTCCACAAGGAGCAGCTGGAGTTCGAGTACGTGACCCCATCGACCAGGAGCTACAAGTGAACATCACGCTGCAGGTGTGGCGACAGCCGGGACCCGACGCCGAAGGCGGGTTCCGCACCTATCAGGTCGACGGCATCTCCCCCGACATGTCGTTCCTGGAGATGCTCGACGTCCTCAACGACCGGCTCGTCGCCCAGGGCGAGGAGCCGGTCGCCTTCGAGCACGACTGCCGTGAGGGCATCTGCGGGTCTTGCGGCGTGATGATCAACGGCATCCCGCACGGACCGCAGAAGGGCACGGCGACCTGCCAGCTCCACATGCGGAAGTTCCGTGACGGCGAGACCATCGTGGTCGAGCCGTGGCGCGCCACCGCCTTCCCGGTGATCAAGGACCTGGTCGTCGACCGTTCGGCCCTCGACCGGATCATCGAGGCCGGCGGTTACATCTCGGTGGACACGGGCTCGGCCCCCGAGGCCAACCTGACCCCGGTCCCGAAGACGGTGGCGGACACGGCGTTCGACGCCGCGGCGTGCATCGGTTGCGGTGCCTGTGTGGCCGCCTGCCCCAACGGGGCGGCCAACCTGTTCACCGCCGCCAAGATCGCCCACCTCAACCTGCTGCCGCAGGGCCAGGCGGAGCGGTGGAGCCGGACCGAGCGCATGGTGGAGGTCATGGAGGAGTTCTTCGGGTCGTGCACCAACCACGCCGAGTGCGAGGCGGCCTGCCCGAAGGAGATCTCCATCGACTTCATCGCCATGATGAACGCCGACTTCGCCCGGGCGAAGTTCAAGAACCGACGCCTGCTCGCGCAGAAGAACTGAGCGCACCCCGCAGCCGCCTCCCCGGTGAGATGCCCGTCGTGCATCGTTTGACACCGGCTTAACCCCCGCGCGGTCAGTATCGCTGCCAGCGATTGGCAGAGAGAACGGCTCATGCCGGCGCTCTCGATGCCGATAAATCGCGGTGGATCGGCCAGCGGCCAAAGGGGGTTCTTCGGATGTCTCATCCGACGACGAGACACTGGAGACAGCGGCGGGAGAGAGGCGCCTCGCTCGTCGGGGGGGCCATCGGTTTCCCGCGGGCCTTCCTCGGCACTTTTCCCACTGGCGGGTTGGGATTGGGGTTCAAGAACGGGCCCACCGTG
>QGUS01000286.1 GCA_003242515.1 Actinomycetota bacterium | reverse complement strand
CAAGGTTGTTGTTTTTTTTTTCAAAGAAAAAGCGGCATTACAAGTTCTGGTCCGGTTCGGGGGGTCCGCGATGTATAAGAGTGGGCGGCCCTGGGGTTGCCGATCCACTGCGGGGCCTTGCCGGCGGCGACGCGCTGGAAGACAGTGGCGTGCGTGACCGCGGTGGTGGCCTGCGGGCCGTAGAAGTCGGCGCTGCGGACGATCATCGCCTGGATGGCGCCGGCACGCATCTCGTCCTCGAGCATGGTGGCGATCCGGGCCCGCACCGTGCCCTTGCGGCTCGTGGGCCGGTAGGGGGTGTCCTCGGTCATCGCCCCCTTCACGAGGCCGTAGGCGTAGACGTTGTCGAAGAAGACCAGCCTGGTCCCGTGCTCCTTGCAGGCGTCGATGACGTTGCGCATCACCATGGGCCACTGCTCCTCCCAGACGGCGGCGCTGTACGGCAGCCCCACCACCAGGTAGGCGACGTCGCTGCCCGCGACCGCGTCGGAGACGGCCCGGGGGTCGAGCACGTCGGCGGCCAGGGTCTCGTCGGAAGGCTCCAGGGCCTTCGGGTTCCTGCTCACCAGCCGGATACGGTCGGTATGGGAGCGCAACGCCCCGGCCAGCTCGCGCGCGATCACGCCGTTGGCTCCCAGGATGGTCTGCATCGCTCGGTCCTTCCTTCCGTCGGACAAAACGGGCGGCATCATAGGGTGCCGCCGGACAGCGTGCGTGCCCGGAGGAAGACCTCGTCGAACATCTCCGGGGTCAGCCTCCCGGTGAAGGTGTTCTGTTGCGAGGGGTGGTAGCTGCCCAGCAGGATGGGACCTCCGCCCAGCTCCTCCTCCACTCCGTGCCCGAAGCGCGGACGCGGCCGGGGCACCTCCCACCCCAGTGACGGGCCGTGTCGCAGGACCTGCTCGAAGGCGAGCCCGCCGAGGGCGACGATCACCCGGATGCCGGGCCGTCTCAGGTCCGGTAGGAGCCAGCGGGCGCAGTTGGCGACCTCAACCGGCGTGGGCCTGTTGCCGGGCGGGGCGCAGCGGACGATGGCGGTGATGAGCAGCCCCCTCAGCTCCAGCCCGTCCCCGACGTGCGTCGAGGTGGGCTGGTTGGCGAATCCGGTCCGATGCAGGGATGCGAAGAGGAAGTCGCCGGAGCGGTCACCGGTGAACAGCCGGCCGGTGCGGTTGGCGCCGTGTGCCGCCGGCGCGAGACCCACCACCAGCACCGGGCCCTCGGGGTCGCCGAGGGAAGGGACGGGACGCCCCCAGTACTCCTGGTCCCGGTAGGCGGCCCGCTTCTCGACCGCGACCCGTTCCCGCCACCCGACGAGACGCGGACAGAGACGGCACTCGGTCAACTCCACGGCGGCGACGGTAGCCCCGTAGAGCGGCCCGAACGCGTCGGAGCGCAGGCCCGGGGCCTGCGCTCCTGTGACTCATATGCGGGTGTCAAGCCTCGTCTTCGGTCTCGGCCGCGGCCTGGGCCAGCTCGGTGGCGACCTGCTTGGCCTGTTCGGTGCTCTCCGCGACCCGGGCCCGGTCGGTGATCAGCGTCACCTGGTTGTCGAGGACCTGGATGAACCCGCCGTGCACGCCGATGGTGACCCGCGGCCCCTCGACCGGCTGGATCTCGACGGCGCCGGTGACCAGCGCGCCCATGAGGGGCTCGTGGTTCGCCATGATGCCCAGCTCACCCTCCGGCGTGCGTGCCACCACGATGGTGGCATCGCCGCTCCAGACGGTGGCCTCGGGCGAGACCACGTCGACCCTGAAGGACTTAGCCATGCCGGCGCCCTCTCTCCCTCACTCCGGTGCGGATCAAGCCGCGTCGCCCTTCAGCTCGGCAGCGCGCCGCTCCACGTCCTCCCGGCCGCCGACCATGTAGAAGGCCTGCTCTGGGAAGTGGTCCATCTCGCCGTTGATCAGCGCCTTGAAGGAGGCGATGGTCTCCTCACGCGGCGTGTAGATGCCCGGCTGGCCGGTGAACTGCTCGGCCACGAACATGGGCTGGGCGAGGAACCGCTGGATGCGACGGGCCCGGGCGACGATCAGCTTGTCCTCCTCGGACAGCTCGTCGATACCGAGGATGGCGATGATGTCCTGCAGGTCCTTGTAGCGCTGCAGGATCCGCTGCACCTCGGTGGCCACGAAGTAGTGCTCCTCGCCGACGATCCGCGGGTCGAGGGCCCGGCTCGTCGAGTCGAGCGGGTCCACGGCCGGGTAGATGCCCAGCGCCGTCAGCGGACGGGAGAGCACCGTCGTGGCGTCCAGGTGGGCGAACGCCGTGTGCGGCGCCGGGTCGGTGATGTCGTCGGCAGGCACGTAGATGGCCTGCATCGAGGTGATGGAACGCCCCTTCAGTGAGGTGATCCGCTCCTGGAGGAAGCCCATCTCGTCGGCCAGCGTGGGCTGGTAGCCCACCTCCGACGGCATGCGGCCCAGCAGCGTGGACACCTCGGACCCCGCCTGCGTGAAACGGAAGATGTTGTCGATGAACAGGAGCACGTCCTGGTTTTGGACGTCACGGAAGTACTCGGCCATGGTGAGGGCCGAGAGGGCGACCCGAAGACGCACGCCCGGGGGCTCGTCCATCTGGCCGAACACGAGCACGGCCTTGTC
>QGUS01000039.1 GCA_003242515.1 Actinomycetota bacterium | reverse complement strand
CCCTGGGACAGCAGCTGCGAGGTTTCGGAGTGGCCGAACTTGTTGTTGTCGGCCATGTACTCCGCCCAGTTGCGGGCGTAGGAGTCCAGACCGCTGTGGCGGGCCAGGGGAGCGAGGCCGTGGGACGACCGGTAGCCGTTGATCAGCCGGGCAAACTCGGCCTCGTAGGCGGCGTTGAACCCACCCGCCGGCTTCGGTGCCGTGGTGCCCGTGCTGCGGGGCTTGGTCGTGGACATCGTCTTCGGTCGGGTCGTCGTGGTGACGGTGGTCGTCGTGGTGCTCGACGAGGTGGTGGTGATCTGGGCGAGCGCTTCGATCTCTTCTTCGGCCGAGATGACGGAACCGGCCAGCCCGTGGAGGACCTCGGTCTCCTGCTCGGTCGTGGTGGTGTCGTCGTAGATCGAGGCGGGCGCGTGACGAAGAGCCGCTGCTTCCGCGGGGTGTATCTCCTCTGAGGTGGACGGCCTGGCGATGAGCGCGACCGCCACCAGCGTGACCAGTGCGATCGCTACCGCGCCAAGTCGAACCATCAGCCCTGACCCTGACTCCGCTGGGGGACGCACCCTATTACCCGCGATTCGAGATGTCACACCCGATCCGGGGGCTTTTTCTCCGCGTGGGCGGATCCAGAGGTGAGGGCGGCTACCCGAGGACGGAGACGATCTCGTTGACCGGGTAGTCGACCGTGGTCAGCGTGTCGGGGACGTCCAGGGTGTACCAGGTCCCGGCGTTCGGGCGCCAGCGGACCCGCCAGACATAGGCGATCGTGACCTTGGTGCCGGGGTCCTTCCGCTCGTAACGGTGGACGGCCGGTTCGCCGGAGGCCATGAGAGAGGCCGGGTGTCGCGTGATTCGCCCGTCGCCCCAGTGCACGACGACATCGCCGACCTGGATGTCGACCTCCAGCATCAAGCCGGCCTCGAAGAGGAAGTCCTGGAAGGGCTCGGGCACGGGAACGGTGAGACGGGTCTCCATCCCGGTGACCCCGAGACCGGGTCGCGGGTCGAGGTCGGGGTCGGGCGGGGGATGGAGGTAGGACATGACCCGCTCCCATACGGCGCGGCGCAGGTCGAGGTCCGCGGGCTCGGCGGAGCACCGGGAGAAGATGCCCACCGGCGTGTTGGGGCCCGCGGGGTTTCGCAACCGGATGTCGGCGTCACCGTTGGGGTAGACGAAGACGATCTCCCAGGTGAAGTCGGGCCGGGAGGTGTAGAACCAACACACGGTGCCGTTCACCGTGCCCAGCATCGGGTAGAGGTCGGCGGGGATGTCGGCGTCTGAGGCGAAGTCAGCGATCCCTCCGCCGGCTAGGCGGCAGCGGCTCACATCGACGTATCTGCCGAACAGGCGACCCCACTCCTTGTGAGTCCAGCAGGCAACAAACTCCTCGGCGCGCGCAGGAGCCGGAAGCAGCAGAAGAACAACAAGAACCAAGATCAGTTGCAGTCGTTTAGCCATAGGTCGTTGCGGTAGCGCCAAAGGGTGTGCATAACCCAGTGGTCGTCGGCCCAGCGGACTATGTGAACTGCTTGGCTACTCCCTTCTCGGAAGCCGGTGAGGTGGAGAGTCGACCAAACAGCTAGGCAACTAGGGCTGCTGAGCAGGATCTCGGTATCGCTGAACGAGATGTCACTTGGGTCCGGTCGTCGCAGGTACTCCGCTCTCTCGAAACTCTGTTGAGCTTCCTCTAACTGGCTCTCTAGAAAGACCACTCCCCGGATGGTCTCCACGTCCTGTTCGTAGACACCGAGGAACCACCTGAACCAAAGGTCACGCAGCACCTCCTCCGCCTCTTCGACCGTGTCCACGAGGTGATCGGTGGTGGTCGTGGTGGGCGGCGCGGTCGTGGTGGTGGTCGGGGGCTCGGTGGTGGTGGACGCGGCCACGGGCAGGGTGGTGGTCGGGCCGGCCCCCGCATCGGGCCAGAGCCACCAGACACCCGCAGCCAGTGCGATCACCACGGCGATGGCCACGGCGACGCGTGCCATGCCCCGAAACTACGCGAAACGGCCCGGTCCATGTAGGGGGTTGGCGTTACTCCAGGCAGAAAGACGGACCCGGAGGTAGCATCTACGGCCGGAGGTGAACCCATGGGTTCCAAAGAAGAGGGCCGCAGACGGCCGCTCCGCTTCCTGCTCAGGTTGGCGGTATTCGGCGGCATCGTGACTGCGGTGGTGCGATTCCTCGCCACCAAGAAGGAGGAATACGCCGGCCTCACCGAGTCCGAGGCGCGTGAGCGCATGCAGGCAAAGCTGACGCCGCGCTTCGGGGAAGACAAGGCAAAGGAGATCACCGACCAGGTGATCCCGGTCCTCGCTGATCGCGGGATCTTCAGGCCCGAGTCCGAGGCAGCTCCGTCCACTCCGGACGAGCCGGCGGACATCGAGGCCGACGCAGAGGGTTAGCTGCTTCGTCGCAAGCCTCCGGACGGATGTCCGGACGGGGTTCACGCGCGCCCGCATCGGGCAGACGCGCCCCGCATCGCCACCCACGAAGCACGTAGTTTTCGACCCAGATTGCGAAAAATGAAGATCCTCGAATTCGACGCGAACAACGCAAGCGAGAGAGTTCTGCGCGGCGTCTACGAAGTCGTCGCCGCCTATGAGCGGGATGAGGTCCCCGGTGACGAGCCGGCCCCGTTCCTCTATCACCTGACCCGGTGGCAGGCTTCCTGCCCCGAGCACGACACCCGTGACCGCTTCTACGCCGAGATCGACGGCGAGGTAGTCGGCTTCGCCGACATCAAGCGGCTGCCCCTGGACGACCCGGCCAACATGCAGATCTGGCTGATGGTCTCGCCCCGTCACCGCGACGGGGGAGTGGGCGAGCGTCTGCTGGCCCACGTCATCGACTGGGGCGAGCAGCAGGGTGTCGAGCGCCTGGCCATCGACCTCGCCTCCCACCTCCCGGACAACGACGAGGTGGAGAGGCTCGGCATGAGCCATGTCCTCACCCTCCGGCGGAACCGTCTGCTCACCCGGGACATCGACTGGGACTTGATGGATCGCTGGGTCCAGAGGTCCCGGGAGCGGTCGTCTGCCGAGTACGAGCTGGTGCGGTTCGAGACCCGAGTGCCGGACGAGCACCTCGAGGCCTGGGCCCGCATCAAGTGCGTCATGAACGACGCCCCCGACGGGGAGCTCGAGCACGAGGAGCTGATCATGACGCCGGAGAAGTGGCGTGCCGAGGAGGAGGAGACCGAGGCCCGTGGCGACGACTACTACGCCATCGGCGCCCTCCACAAGGCCACCGGCGAGTTCGCCGGCTTCACCGACGTGTTCCTGCCGCGGCACTGGCAGACCCATGCCTGGCAGGAGGACACCGGTGTCCATCACGCCCACCGGGGCCGTGGTCTCGGCAAGTGGCTGAAGGCGGAGATGGCCCGGTGGCTGCGGGCGGACCGGCCGCAGATCGAGCGCATAGACACGATGAACGCCGGCTCCAACGCCCCGATGCTGGCCATCAACGTCGAGATGGGGTTCCGCCCCCTCGTCGACTACAAGGTCTGGCAGGCCCCGACCGAGGTCATCCGCGCCCGCCTCGCCGCGGGTACCTTCGCGGTGTGATCCGCGACCTCCGCACGGGCTCGCCCATCGAAGACCTGGAGACGGCGGTGCGCGCCGAGGAGCGCGCCGCCGTCGGCCGTCCGTGGGTGATGCTCAACATGGTCACCTCGATCGACGGTGCCACAGCGGTCGACGGTGGCTCGACGCCGCTCAGCGACGATGACGACCGGGCCCTGTTCCGTGCCCTGCGCGGGGTCGCCGATGTGATCCTCGTTGGGTCGGGGACGGTCATGGCCGAGGACTACCGGCCCGACCCCCGGCTCGTCATCGTCAGCGGAAGGCTCAGCCTGGATCCGGCAAAGCGCGTGTTCTCCGATCGGGAGAAGCGCCCCAAGGTGATCGGTTCGAAGGACGCCGACCCGGCCAGGGCCGCCCGTCTGGGGGAGGTCGCCGACGTGACCCTGCTCGACGACCTCTCCGGCTCTGCGATAGCCGGGGCCCTGCCGTCCGGGGCCGTCGTCCTCTGCGAGGGCGGCCCGACCCTCAACGCGACGCTATTCGCCGGCGGGGTGGTCGACGAGATCAACTGGTCCATCGCCCCGCTGGTGGTGAACGGCGAGTCGAAGCGGATGACCGCCGGCGACGCCCTGCCGGAGCCCGAACGGTTCCGTCTCGCCCGTGCCTGGGCGGGGGAAGGGTCGTTGTTCTTCCGCTGGGTGCGGGGCTAGATCAGGTCCTCGAGGTCGATCTCACATGAGGGGTGGCGCAGCTTCGCCAGCCCCCGGGCCTCGATCTGACGCACCCGCTCCCGGGTGGCGTCGATCACCTTGCCCACGTCCGAGAGCGTCCACGGCTCCCCGCCGTCGAGACCGAAGCGGAGCCAGATCACCTGGCGTTCCTCGGGGTCCAGGTTCTCCAGCGCCTTGATCAGGCGGTCGCGCCGCCACGCCGCCGCCGCCATCGTCTCCGGGTCGGCGGCGGTCTCGTCGTGCACGAAGTCCTGTAGCGACGCGTCGCCGTCCTCGCCCACCGGGCGGTCCAGCGAGATCGTCTCCGCCGGGGCCTCCAGCGCCGCCATCACCCGCTCCGGGTCGAGGCCCGACGCCTCGGAGATCTCCTCCAGCGTCGGCGCTCGGTGGAGCTGGTCGTGGAGCATCTGCTTGGTGTCGTGGACGGTGCGGACCACGTCGACCATGTGCACCGGCAGGCGGATGGTCCGCCCGTTGTTGCCCAGGCCCCGGGTGATGGCCTGGCGGATCCACCAGGTGGCGTAGGTGGAGAACTTGAAGCCCTTGCGCCAGTCGAACTTCTCGACCGCGCGGATCAGACCCAGGTTGCCCTCCTGGATCAGGTCGAGCAGGTCGAGGCCCCGGCCCGTGTAGCGCTTGGCGATGGAGATGACCAGGCGGAGGTTGGACCGGATGAAGGTCATCTTGGCCTCTTCGCCGGCCACCACGGCCCGCATCAGAGTGGCGCGCTGCTCCGGGTCGATGTCGGCGGAGGACTCGAGGATGGCCTTGGCCTTGCGGCCCTGCTCCATGGCCCGGGCGAGGTGCACCTCGTCCTCTGCGGTGAGCAGCTCGTGGTTGGAGACCTCGTCGAGATAGAGGCCGATCGTGTCGGCCGGGTTGGTTCCCCGGTCTCTGAGGTCACGGGCCCTCACTGCCATGGCCAACCCCCTGAGTCAGGCCTGTGGAAAACCTAGTGCTGCCCTCGGTGGGTGGCAACCGGTATGGGCTCGTTTCTCCCCGTTGCCCGTGCCGGTCGCCGGCGCCGGGCACCAGGCACGCCTCGAGACAGGGGTCAGATGGCCCCTACCCCCATACCGGGAATAACCTCGACGCGCTGGTGCCGTCGAGGAAGACACAGTTCCGCATCCTCGTGATGCTCACCCTGGCATGGGTGGTCTGGGCCGGATGGTCCATGGCCAACCGCGTCACCCCGTACCAGTTGCGGGTCCTGGACGACCTCGGCTCGCCCGTCTCCCGTGCCGTCGCCGACTCCGGTGGCCGCCAGCTGGGCACCTCTGGCGCCGACGGTCTCATCGACCTGGAGTGGGACGGCAGCATCGTGATCGAGGTCTCTGCTCCCGGTCACGTGGCCCGCCGCGTGACCGTCGCCGATCGCCCCCAGGGCATGGTCGACGTGGTCCTCACGGCCCGGTTCCTCCGCGGCGTCGTCACCGACCCGGACGGCCGTCCCGTCGCCGGAGCCCGGGTCAGGGCCGGGGCGGGGGAGGGGGTGACCGACGACCAGGGCCGGTTCAACATCAGAGGGGCGGACCCGGGCCAGGTGATGGTGGAGCGGCCGGCCTGGGAGCCTGCTGCCTTCGAGTGGGACGGCGGCCCCGGTGACCAGTCGGTCTCCATCCAGCCCCTGGTCCTCAAGGCGGTCCACATCTCGGGTGAGGCCGTGAGGGACCGCTTCGACGAGTTCGTCCGCATGGCCGAAGAGACCGAGCTCAACGCCCTGATGATCGACCTCAAGGACGAGTCGGGTCTCGTCTGGTACGACACCGATGATCCCGTCGCCAACGAGGTCGGCGCCAACTACCGGGCCTTCGACCTGCCCGAGGTGGTCACACAGGCCAAGGAGCGCGACCTGTACCTCATCGCCCGGATCGTCGTGTTCAACGACCCCGTTGCGGCCATCCGCAAGCCGTCGATGGCGGTGTGGGACGCGGAGCTGCAGAAGCCGTACAGCGCCAACGGACAGTACTTCCTCGACCCCACCGACCCCGACGCCCGCGCCTACGGCCTCGCTCTCGCCGCGGAGGCATGCAGTCTGGGGGTCGACGAGATCCAGTTCGACTATGTGCGCTTCCCCGACGCCCGGAGGGAGTCCGCCACCTTCGACGGCGGAGTCACCGCGGACGTGCGCATGGCCACCATCGCCGGCTTCCTCACCGAGGCGGTCGACCTCTTGCATCCGATGGGCTGCGCCGTGGCTGCCGACGTCTTCGGCTTCGTCACCAAGGCCGTGGACGACGGTGCCATCGGGCAGAAGTGGGACGACCTGGCCGCCATCGTCGACGTGCTCTCCCCGATGGTCTACCCGAGCCACTACTCGACCGGCTGGTACGGGTTCGACCGCCCCAACGACCACCCGGGCCCGATGGTGGAGAACGCCCTCGCCGACGGGCTGGAGCGCCTGCCCCGCAGCGTGGTGGTCCGCCCGTGGCTTCAGGACTTCGGCTACACGCCCGAGCAGGTGCGGGCCCAGATCGATGCCGCGGAGAAGTTCGGTCTCGGCTGGATGCTCTGGAACGCCAGGTCGAACGTGACCGTGGCGGCCCTGAAGCCCGCACGGTGACGGGATTCGCACTATCGGCTTAGGACAAATAGCATCCGAAACAGTCCCTTCCTGGAGCTTCGACTTGCCCGCGTTTGACAAGACAGCGCTAGCTGAGATCACGAACAGGGTCCCGGACTGGCGCCGGGCTGCGATGGAGTCCGCCTTCGAGGTGTTTGCGTCGCTCTCCGAGCCGACCGGCGCCGAGGAGGACTGGCGTTATGTCACCTACGACATGCCGTTCTCCAGCCTCGCCCCGGTGGGCGTTCCCGGGGCGGCGATCGCACCCGGCCCGTTCGTGGGCGCGATCACCGACCGTTCCGGCTCGGCCCTCATCGTCGACGGCACCGTCGTCGAGGCCTCGTCCAACGCCCTCCAGCTGCGGAGGCTCGCCGAGATCGATGCCGACCGCATGACCAGCCGGGTGCCCGCCGACCACAACAAGCTCGCCGCCGCCCACGCCGCCTTCGCCCATGACGGCCTGTTCATCGACGTGCCCGCCGGCGCCGCGGTCGACCAGCCCTTCCTCATCGACCTCCAGGCCGTCACGCCGGGCGTCGCTTCCTTCCCGCACATCTCCGTCCGGGTGGGGGAGAACGCGGAGGCGAGTGTGATCGTCGTCTACCGCTCCGCCGAGGGCGCCAGTCTTCTCATGGTCCCCGAGATCGACCTGGACCTGGCCCAGGGCGCCAACCTCCGTTTCCTCAGCCTGCAGAACCTGGACCATGCCGCCCACAGCGTCACCCACCTGCGGGTGACCGCGGGCCGTGACTCCACCATCCGGATCGGCGAGGTCGGCCTGGGCGGGCACTTCGCCCGCCTCGACGTGGGCCTGGACCTCGAGGGTGACGGCTCGTCCGCGGAGACGGTGGGCCTCTACTTCGGCGAGGGCAACCAGACCCTCGACTACCGCCTGCTGGTCCGTCACGCCGGCAAGCACACCAGCAGCGACGTCTTCCTGAAGGGCGCCGTCGAGGACGAGTCCGTCAGCGTCTTCACCGGCCTGCTCCGGATCGAGCCGGGTGCGGTCGGCACGGCCACCTACGAGACCAACCGCAACCTCGTCCTCAGCGAGGGGGCCAAGGCCAACTCGGTCCCCAACCTGGAGATCCTCTGCGACGACGTGGCCTGCGGCCACGGCTCCTCGGTGGGCCCGCCCGACGAGGAGAGCCTCTACTATCTGATGAGCCGGGGCCTGCCGCGCCCGGCCGCCATGCGCCTCCTGATCAAGGGCTTCTTCCAGGAGGTCATCGACCGGCTGCCGATCGGCGGCATGGAGGAGCCGATCGCCGCCGAGGTGTTCCGTCGGTTCGTCACCGCCCAGGGCGAAGGACGGGTGGCATGAGGTTCGAGGTCGGAGACCTCGCGTCCCTGCCCGAGGCCAAGGGCCTGCGGTTCGAGATCGGCGATCACCGCGTCGCCGTCTTCCGCGTCGGCGAGGAGGTGTTCGCCATCGGCGACCGCTGCTCCCATGCCGAGGCTTCCCTCTCGGAGGGCGAGGTGTGGGTGTCCGACTGCACCGTCGAGTGCCCCCGTCACGGCGCCGAGTTCGACCTGCGCACCGGCGAGGCCCTGAGCCTCCCGGCCACCCGGCCGGTCCCGACCTATCCGGTCACCATCGAGGACGGGTCCGTCTACCTGACACTGGAGGAAGTGTGAACCTCGCTCTCAAGGTCTCCGGTCTCGTGGCCGGCATCCCCAGCAAGCAGATCCTCAACGGCCTGGACATCGAGGTCCCGTTCGGTGAGGTCCACGCCATCATGGGCCCGAACGGCTCCGGCAAGTCCACCCTCTGCCACGTCCTCACCGGCAACCCTGCCTACGAGGTCACGGCCGGCTCCGTCCTGCTCGACGGGACCGAGCTGATCGGCCGCCCGGTCGACGAGCGGGCGCGGCTCGGCCTCCTGCAGAGCTTCCAGTACCCGACCGAGGTCCCCGGCGTCCGTCTCCGCGAGTTCGTCTTCGAGGTAGCCGTCGCCCACGGCCTGTCGCCCGAGGAGGCGGAGGAGCGGATCGAGCGTGAGGCCGCCCGCTTCGGCATGGATCGGTTCCTGGATCGCTCCGTCAACGAGGACCTGTCCGGTGGCGAGAAGAAGCGCTCCGAGATCTTCCAGATGGCCGTGCTCCGGCCCAAGGTGGCCCTGCTGGACGAGATCGACTCGGGTCTCGACATCGACGCCGTCCGCCAGGTGGCCGAGGCGGTCGAGGAGATGCGGTCGCCCGAGATGGGCACACTGATGATCACCCACTACAGCCGCATCCTCCGGTACATGACGCCAGACCGGATCCATGTCATGATCGACGGCAGGATCGTCGACAGCGGCAGCCGGGAACTGGCCGACGAGCTGGAGGCCGGCGGCTACGAGGCCGTCCGCCAGCGGCTCGGCCTGGTGAAGCAGACGACCGCCGAGAAGCGGCCGTCGGACTTCTTCACCGAGACGCCGTTCGACGTCTGAACCGTCGACAGGAGGGCACATGGCCGGGAAGGCCACGGCGGAGAAGTGGCTCCGCGAGCTCACGAATCTCGTCACCGCGTCCGGGATCGAGGACGCTGCCGTCGCCTGGGTGAAGGACTGGGTGGCCCGGCGGCCCGACCTGAAGCTCACGGTCGACACCGGCGGGAACCTCCTCATCACCCAGAAGGGCCGCAAGAAGCGCTCCCTCGTCGTCGCCGTGGCCCACATGGACCATCCCGCCTTCGTCGTGACCGGCATCGAGGACGATCTGATCGGCTTCGAGTTCCGGGGCGGCGTCAACCCCGAGTACTTCCAGGGCGCCCGAGTGCACATCCCGCGCCTGGGGGACGACGCGATCTTCAAGATCGCCTCCTACGACCCGGAGACCGGGACGGGGACCCTGGCCAGGGGAAGGTCGAAGGCGGAGGTCCGAGTCGGCGACATCGGCGTCTGGGTGTTCGCCAGGTCGAAGCCCGTCGACGGGATCCATCAGGCGCCGGCCTGTGACGACCTCGCCGGAGTGGCCGCCTCCCTCGCCGCGCTCGACCGGGCCCGCAAGCGGGAAGACCTCCGTCACCTGGCCGTGCTCCTGACCCGGGCGGAGGAGGTCGGCCTGATCGGTGCGCTCCACGCCGCCATCCACGAGACCCTGCCCCGGGACGCCCGGGCCATCTCGGTCGAGACCTCCCGGGAGCTGCCTGAGGCCCGTCTCGGCGACGGGGCGATCATCCGGGTGGGGGACCGCTCCACGATCTTCGACCCTGAGCTCACCAACCGGATCAGCCGGGCGGCCGCGGCGAAGCGGGTGAAGCACCAGCGGAAGCTGATGGCCGGCGGCGGCTGCGAGGCGACAGCCTTCGGCGGCCTGGGCTACCGGTCGGCCGGGCTGTGCGTGGCGCTCCGCAACTGGCACAACCGGGGCAACCTCGACGAGGTGGAGGCGGGGAAGGCCCGCCGCGCGGTGCCGATGCTGGAGGAGATCTCCCTCGATGACTTCCACGGCCTGATCGAGCTGATCCTCCTCGCCGCCGGATGCGCCGACGACCCCGACCCGCTCCCGGAGCGCCTCCGGGACCTCTACGAGTCCCAGAAGCA
>QGUS01000285.1 GCA_003242515.1 Actinomycetota bacterium | reverse complement strand
CCCCTCAGCCCCCCCCCCCTGGGGCCCCCCCCCCCGGGCGGGGGGGGCGTCCCTCACCCCCACCACGAACCCGCCGGACGCGCCCCCGCCGATCACGATCAGCAGCAACAGGAGCGGCAGCAGCCGTCTCTTCTTCTTCGTCTCACTCATCGAGGCCTCCATCGATCAGGATCACGAGCTCGACACGCCGGTTGGCAGCCCGACCCTCGGCCGTCTCGTTCGAGGCGACCGGGCGGTGAGAGGCGTAACCGGTGGCGCTGAGGCGGCCCGGGTCGATGCCGTGGCCGTCGATGAGCAGGCGCACCACCGCGAGGGCGCGGTCGGCGGAGAGGTCCCAGTTGTCGTATCCCCTGCCCCGGAACGGGACGTTGTCGGTGTGGCCCTCCACCTGGACGAGGTTGCGGATCCGGGCGATGGCCGGGGCGACGGCCGCGACGATGGCCCTGCCCTTCTCCCCCAGCACCGCGGACCCGGTCGGGAACAGGAGGTCGTCGGTGGCGATGCTCACCACCAGGCCCCGCTCGCTGATGCGGAAGTCGGCGGCGTCCTCGAAACCGGCCTCGCGTAGCGCCTCCTCCAGCGCCTCCTGGACCTCGATGAGGCCCTCACGATCGACGATCAACGGCGGGACGCCCGGGTCCTCGCCCGTCTCGCCGGGCTGCTCCTCCTCGCCCTCGCCCTGCACGGTCGTGGTGGTGGCTCCGGGCGGGAGCGTGGTCGTCGTCGGGGGCCGTCCGTCCTGGAGCCCGTCGTCGGCGGGAAGGATCCCGCGGCGCTGGGTGCCGAAGGGCTCCTGGAAGCCGGCGACCACCTGGTCGAACTTCTCGGCGTCGATGGTCGACATGGCGAAGAGCATCACGAAGAAGCAGAGCAGCAAGGTCACCGTGTCGCTGTAGGTGGTGAGCCAGCGGTTCGCGTCGTCGCCACCGCGACGCCGGTCCCTCATGCCGCCACCTCACCCGCCCCGGCCGTCTCGGCCTTCTCGAGACGGCCCTTGTGGCCCAGCCGCCGGTCCGGGGTCAGATAGCCCTCGAGACGGTCGACCAGGACGCGGGGGCTGATGCCGGCCTGGATGGCGAGCACGCCGTCCCGGAGCATGTGCATCACCTCCATCTCCGCCTCGTGCAGACGGGTGAGACGGGAGGCGACGGGCAGGAAGAGCAGGTTGGCCAGCAACACGCCGTAGAGGGTGGTGATGAGGGCGAGCGCCATGCCCGCGCCCAGCTGCGAGGGGTCCTCGAGGTTGCCCAGCATGATCACCAGGCCGATCACCGTGCCGACCATGCCCATGGTCGGGGCGAACCCGCCCATGCTGCGGAAGAACGAGATCATCACGTTGTGACGGTCGTCGACCGCGTCTATCTCGGTGTCGAGCATCTGGGCGACCGAATCGGGGTCGAGCCCGTCGATCACGCCCTGGACACCGGTGCGGAGGAAATCGTTGTCGACCGACGCCAGGACTTGCTCCATGGCCAGGATCCCCTTGCGGCGGGCGGTGTCGGCCATCTCGGCGAGCAGGGTGATGAACCCGTCCGGGTCGGGAGCCTGACCCCGGAACCCGACCTTGATCGCCCCGGGGACCCGCTTCACGTCCACCATCCGGTAGCTGGCGATCGTGATGCCGATGGTGCCGAAGAACACCATGACGAACGAGGACGGCGAGACCAGCGCTCCGGGAGAGGCCCCGTCGAAGAGGAGCGACGCGATGAGCGCTGCGACCGAGAGGCCCAGCCCGACGAGCAGTCCCGCGTCCATCACTCCTCCTCTCCGCCCCTGAGCACCGTGAGCTGGGGGGCGTGGCCCGTGAGGATCATGTCGGCCGACGCCAGGAGGGACCCGCGGTACAGGCGGATGCGCTCCACGATCTCCTCAGGGGTGTCGGCCACGACCAAGCGACGCGAATCGACGAGGGTGATGACGGTGTCGGGTGTCCCCTCGATCGACTCGATCAGGTCGGCGTTCAAGAAGAACGGCTCGCCCTTGAGGCGGTGGACCACGATCAACCTGCACCTCCGTGTGCTCGCTACTTGCTGACGGAGGGCAGGTCGGCCGCGGGGCCGGGGACTTAAGCCCGGAGGGCCCTTCCGGGCCCGCTCTCAGGCCTCTTCCTGGCCGTCGGAGCCGCCGGCCGCGGGAGGCTGGGCAGGGCCGGCGGACGCCTCCATGATCGCGGCCAGCGGCAGCTCCTTCCCACTCACGGTGACGAGGATCCCCTCCGGGGTGAACCGGACCTTCTCCAGCACCCCCTCCACGGGGGAGCCGTCGTGTCCGACGGCAGTGACATGGCGCCCGATCATGCTCATGGCGCCGATCGCCTCCTGGAACCCCATCAGCTCCCGCTGGAGGGTGGCGAGCGTCTGCAGCGTCTCGACGGTCGTGAACTGGGCGGTCTGCCCGAGCATGGCCGCTGGGTCGGTCGGCTGCAGGGGGTTCTGGTAGCGCAGCTGGGCGACGAGCAGCTTGAGGAAGGCGTCGCTCCCCAGCTGGCCGAGGGCGCCGGAGGCGCTCTGGGCCTGGGGCGTCGCCGTGGCGCCGTACGCCTGCGCGGCGGTGGGTCCTTGGATCATCGTCGTCTCCTACATCCAGATCCCGGTTCGCTGCCGGGACCGGCGTGGCCCCACCC
>QGUS01000038.1 GCA_003242515.1 Actinomycetota bacterium | reverse complement strand
GGCGTCGAGGGGCACCAGCTTGAGCGGGACGCCCATGCGGCGCAGCAGGTCCTTGTCCCGCTCGAACATGCGGTGGAAGGCGTCGTCCGACTCCTGGCCGTAGCCCTGGACGGTGTAGCGGATGTCGTCGGCGGTCACCGGACGCGGCGACTCCAGCAGGTAGATGAGAAGGTTCAGCACCCGCTCGACGACGTTCTGCATGGGGGGATTGTGCCCTCTCCGGGGTCGGAATCCGTGGTATCTGCCACGACGAAGGAGCGAGCCGACCCACCACGGGCCCTTCCGCCTCTGGGGCTGTTCCCACCGCGACCGATCCTGGGGTGACGCGGGGTGCGAGCACGCACGCCCGTGATGGCCCGGCCGCTACAGGCTCTCGATGAGCTTCTCCACCCGCTCGTCGTATGCCTTGAACGGGTCCTTGCACATCACCGTGCGCTGGGCCTGGTCGTTGAGCTTGAGGTGGACCCAGTCCACGGTGAAGTCCCGCCGCTTCGCCTTGGCGGCTTTGATGAAGGCGCCCCGGAGCCGGGCCCGGGTCGTCTGCGGCGGGCGGATCACCGCGTCGGCGATCTTCTCGTCCGTCACCACCCGGTCGACGAGGCCCTTCGCCTCCATCAGGTAGTAGAGGCCCCGGGTGCGGTCGACGTCGTGGTAGGCGAGGTCGAGCATCGCCACCCGCGGGTCGGACATCGGGATGCCGCGCTTGGTCGCGTACCGCTCCAGCAGCTTGTACTTGATCACCCAGTCGACCTCACGGTCGAGGGTCATCGGGTCCTTCTCCAGACCGGTGAGCAGGTGCTCCCACTTGTCCACGGCGCGCTGCACCTGCGGCGGGAAGCCGGGGCTGCGGGTGAACCTCATCGCCCGGTCCAGGTATTCCCACTGGATGTCGAGGGCGGACAGCTCCCGGCCGTTGGCCAGCTTCAGCTTGCGGGTGCCCGTCATGTCGTGGGCGACCTCGCGGATGGCCCGGATGGGGTTCTCGAGGGTCAGGTCCCGGAACACCACGTCCCGCTCGATCATCTGGAGCAGGGCGACCATGGTGCCGACCTTCACGTAGTTGGCGTACTCGCTCATGTTGGAGTCGCCGGCGATGACGTGGAGGCGGCGGTAGCGCTCGGCGTCGGCGTGCGGCTCGTCCCGGGTGTTGATGATGGGACGGGACCGGGTGGTCGCCGACGAGACACCCTCCCATATGTGGTCGGCCCGCTGGGCGATGGCGTAGGTGACGCCGCGGGGGGTCTGGGTCAGCTTCCCCGCGCCGAGGAAGATCTGCCGGGTGACCAGGAACGGGATCAGCACGTCGACCATGGGGGGAAAGTCCTTTTGCCCGCTTATCAGGTAGTTCCCGTGGCAGCCGTAGGAGTTCCCGGCCCAGGCGGGTGTGTTCTTGAAGACGAAGATCTCGCCGCGGATCCCCTCCTCGGCGAGGCGCTCCTCGGCGCCCTTGACCAGGCCCTCGAGGATCCGCTCGCCCGCCTTGTCGTGGGCCACCACGTCCTCCAGGTCGTCGCACTCGGGAGTGGCGAACTCGGGGTGGGAGCCGACGTCCAGGTAGAGGCGGGCGCCGTTCTCGAGGAAGACGTTGGACGACCGGCCCCAGGAGACGACACGCCGGAACAGGTAGCGGGCGACCTCGTCCGGACTGAGGCGCCGCTGCCCCCTCAGGGTGCAGGTGACCCCGTACTCGCTCTCCAGGCCGAAGATCCGGCGTTCCATTTCGTCAGACTATCGCCCTGTCCCCCATCGCGAAGCGATGCGGGGAGAGGGGTCGAGCCTCCTCCCGGCGCTCAGCCCGTGACTTCGGAGAGGTCGATCCGGCGGAACGCACGACGGCCGGCGTTGGCGTCGAGGGCGGCGATCTCCCAGCCCTCCGACTCCCTGCCCTCGGCCTGGCGGAACGCCTCCTCACCGGCGGCGAACGCCTCACGCAGGCTCATCCCGGGACGCCAAAGGCCCTCCAGCGCCTCGCTGAGCCGCTCGGCCTTGCCGCCGATGGCGACGAAGCGGCGCTCGTCGTAGAGGGTGCCGTCGTAGGAGATCCGGAACAGCCGGTGGTCGCCGCCGTTGGCGGAGAGCTCGGTGATCAGGATCTCCACCTCGAACGGCTTCGGGTCCCGGATGAAGATCATGCCGAGCGTCTGGGAGAAGGCGGTGGCCAGCCCCATCGCGGTGACGTCGTCCCGGCTGTAGAGGTAGCCGGTGAGGTCCGCCTGCCGGATGCCGGCCTTGCGGAGCGTCTCGAACTCGTTGTACCGGCCGACGCCGGCGAAGGCGATGCGGTCGTACAGCTCCGAGATCTTCCGGAGGGCGGTCGACGGGTTCTCGGCGATCATCAGGACGCCGTCGGCATAGTCCATGGCCACCAGCGACCGGCCCCTGGCGATGCCCTTGCGGGCGAACTCCGCCTTGTCCCGGACGAGCTGCTCGGGTGCGACGTAGAACGGGATGGTCATCGGATCGTCTCCACGGCTTCCTGGGCGAGCGGGTGGATCTCCTCGTCGGTGAGCTCCTGGAAGCCCGACGAATCGATGCGGACCACGTTGGGGAGGATGCCCCGAAGCAGGTCGGGACCACCGGTGGCCGTGTCCTCCTGGGACGCCGCCACCAGGGCCTTGACGGCCAGGGCGGCCACGTCCGATGCGCCCATGCCCGTCTCGTAGGTGGTGCGGAGGAACGACTTGGCGAGACGGGCGCCCGAGCCCGTGGTGGCGAACTCGGTCTCCTCGTAGCGGCCGCCGACCACGTCGTAGCTGAAGACCCGGCCCGTGTTGGTGATGGTGTCGTAGCCCGCGAACAGCGGCACGACGGCGAGGCCCTGGAAGGCCAGGGGCAGCTGGTTGCGCACCAGGCGGGCCAGGAACGAAGCCTTGCCCTCCAGCGAGAGCGCCACGCCCTCGATCTTCTCGTAATGCTCCAGCTCCACCTGGAAGAGACGGACCATGTCGATGGCCAGGCCGGCGATGCCTGCGATGGCGATGGCCGAGTACCGGTCGGCCGGGAAGACCTTCCGGACCTGGCGGTGCGCGATCAGGTGCCCCTCGGTGGCCCGGCGGTCACCGGCCATGACCACGCCGCCCTCGTAGCGGACGGCCAGCACGGTGGTGCCCTCGGGGACGGAGGGGACGGAGGCGCCCTCGGGGATCTCCAGCTTCGGGCTCATGCCCAGGGCATCGAGGAGATCGGTGAAACTGGAGCCCGGGACGGGAACGTCGATGGGCAGGGGCCCGAAGGGTCGTCCCTTCACTCGCCGCCCTTCTGGACGTAGTTCTTGACGAACTCCTCGGCGTTCTCCTCGAGGACCTCGTCGATCTCGTCGAGCAGTTCGTCGAGCGCCTCGAGGTCGGCCTCGGACTCCGTCCGCTTGGCGGTCTCCTCGGAAGACTCGCTCTCTTCTCTCCGTCGGGACTGTGCCCTCTCTCGGTCCGACATCTCAGCCTCCTAAGCGTTCGATGAGCTGCGCGGCGTCCTCGGCTGCGTCGATCAGTTCGGCAACGCGCTCTGCGTCGCCCCTCAGGGGCTCCATCATAGGAACCCGCTTCAGCGTGGCTTCACCCACGTCGAAGACCAGGGAGTCCCAGTTGGCGGCCACCAGGGAGTCCGGGAAACGGGAGACGCACCTGCCCCGGAAGTAGGCGCGGGTGCGGGTCGGCGGCTCCACCGTGGCCTCCTCGATCTGGTCGTCGGTGAACAGCCTGCGGAACGATCCCCGCGCGGCGAGCCGCTGGTACAGCCCCTTTGCGGGGTCGACGTCGTGGTACTGGAGGGACAGCGCCTTCAGCTTCGGGTCCGTCCACGCCAGGCCGTCACGCTCGCGGTATCCGTCGAGGATCCGCTTCTTCGCCACCCAGTCGAGGGTGTCGGCGAGCCTCATGGGGTCGGCCTCGAGGAGGGTGAGCACCCGCTCCCACTCGTCGAGCACCTGCTTCCACACGGGGTCGTCCAGCTCCGCCTCGGCGTATTTCGACAGCCACTCGTGGTAGCGCCACTGGAGTTCGAGGGCGGTGGCGGTGCCGCCCTCGTCCAGGTCCAGGGGCTCCTTCATGGAGAGGTCGTGGCTGACCTGCCAGCAGGCCGTCACCGGGTCGCGGAGGTCCAGCGGATCGGGCAGCGCCCCGTCCTCGAGCGCGGCGAGCATCAGCGCCGTGGTCCCCACCTTGAGGAAGATCTGGACCTCGGACAGGTTGGCGTCGCCGATGATCACGTGCAGCCGGCGGTACCGGGACGGGTCGCCGTGCGGCTCGTCGCGGGTGTTGATGATCGGGCGCTTCAGCGTGGTCTCCAGCCCGACCTCCTCCTCGAAGAAGTCGGCGCGCTGGGTGATCTGGTAGTCGACATCGGGTCGGTCGTTCTCCCGGCCCACCTTCCCCGATCCGGTGAAGATCTGCCGGGTCACCATGAAGGTGGTGGCGTACCGGATCACGTCCGTGAACGGCGTGTCCCGGCTCAGCAGGTAGTTCTCGTGGGCGCCGTAGGAGTTGCCCTTGCCGTCGGAGTTGTTCTTGTAGAGCGAGACCTGGCGGCCGGACGACGCGCTGGCGGCCACGGCCGCCCGGTGCATGACCCTCTCCCCCGCCTTGTCGTACAGGGCGGCCTCGAGGGGGTCGTAGGCCTCCGGTGCGGAGTACTCAGGGTGGGCGTGGTCCACGTAGAGCCGTGCCCCGTTGGCCAGCACCGAGTTGGCGACGGCGCTCTCGGGGTCGGGCATCCCGTAGGCGTCGTGTCCCATCCCTCGGGCGTCACGGCCCGGCGACTCCTCCTCGAACGACCACTGCAGCCTGACCCGCGCCCCGGGGTAGCTGTTGACCACCAGGCTGGACGCGATCGCAGGGTTGAAGGAGGGGTCGCCCCTGACGACGATTCCGTACTCGGTCTCGGTGCCGATGACCTTGTGCTGAGCCATCTAGGCCGCCATCACAGGTACTGACCGCCCGAGACCTTCTCGATCAGGCGGCTCTCCTGCTCGCCGCCGACGAGCGTACGCACATAGACGATCCGCTCGCCCTTCTTGCCCGAGATCTTCGCCCAGTCGTCCGGGTTGGTCGTGTTGGGCAGGTCCTCCTGCTCCCGGAACTCCTGCTTGATGGCCGCCTGCAGGTCGGCGAGACGGATCCCCGCGGGGCCGCCGGCGATCTGCCGCTTGATGGCGTCCTTCTTCGCCCGGCGGACGATGTTCTCGATCATGGCGCCGGAGGCGAAGTCCTTGAAGTAGAGGATCTCCCGGTCGCCGTTGGCGTAGGTGACCTCGAGGAACCGGTTCTCATCGTCCTCGGAGTACATCCGCTCCACCGTGGCGTCGATCATCGCGTCGATGCACTCGGAGACGCTGTCGTGGCGGGCCAGCTCCTCCGGGTCGATCGGCGTGTCTTCGGTGAGATAGATGCGGAAGATCTCCTTGGCGGCCTTGGGATCGGGCCGGTTGATCTTGATCTTCACGTCGAGGCGCCCGGGCCGCAGGATAGCCGGGTCGATCAGGTCCTCACGGTTGGAGGCGCCGATGACAACGACGTTCTTCAGCGACTCGACGCCGTCCAGCTCGCTGAGCAGCTGCGGTACGATAGTCGACTCGACGTCGGAGCTGATGCCGGTTCCGCGAGTCCGGAACAGCGAGTCCATCTCGTCGAAGAAGACGATGACGGGAACGCCCTCGTCGGACTTCTCCTTGGCCCGCTGGAAGATCATGCGGATCTGGCGCTCGGTCTCGCCGACCCACTTGTTGAGCAGCTCGGGGCCCTTGATGTTGAGGAAGTACGACCGGACGTCCGGGTTGCCCGTCATCTCCCCCACCTTCTTGGCCAGGCTGTTGGCCACGGCCTTGGCGATGAGGGTCTTGCCGCAGCCCGGAGGCCCGTAGAGCAGGATGCCCTTGGGCGGGTCGAGGTGGTATTCCTTGAACAGGTCCCGGTAGATGTACGGCAGCTCGACGGTGTCCCTGATCATCTCGATCTGCTCGGACAGGCCGCCCACCTGCTCGTAAGTGACGTCGGGCACCTCCTCGAGGACGAGCTCGTCCATCTCGGGGCGCTCCATCTTCTCGAAGACGAGGCCCGTGCGGCTGTCGATCCGGACGTAGTCGCCGGCCCGCAGCCTGGTGTCGGACATCGTGTCCGCCCGCATGGTGACCCGCTCCTCGTCGCCGTGGCCGATCAGCACGACGCGGCCGTCGGCGAGCACGTCGCGGACACGGAGGATCTCGCCGGCCGGCTCGAACTGCCGGACATCGATGATGTTGAACGCCTCGTTGAGGAGGACCTCCTGGCCCACCTGGAGCTGCTTCACCTCGACGTTCGGCTGGGCGTTGACCCGGAGCTTCCGGTTGCCCGTGAGGATGTCGACGGTCCCGTCCGCGTTGACCTGGAGGACGGTGCCGAAGTTGTTCGGCGGCTGGGTCAGCTTCTCGACCTCCTCGCGGAGGATCCCGAGCTGCTCCCGGGCCTCCTCGAGGAGCTGGGCGATCTTGTCGTTCTGGGCGATAGCGCGGTCGAGCCGCTCCTTGGTGTGCTGCAGCTCGCGCTCGAGCTCCGCCTGGCTGCGGGGAACCTCGCGGAGACGGCGGCGAAGGTACGCGACCTCCTCTTCGAGGGCCGCGGCCATCTTGCGCAGCTCGGCGACTTCCTGCGGCGTGTGTCCTTCTGCCACGGCCTTCCTCCTACCTGGACCGCCTCGAGGTCAGTATACGAACAGGCCCCTCTACTTACCCGGGGTCACCCGATTCATTCGGCGGGCTGGATCCGGCGCATGAAGACGAGGAAGCCCGTGTGCCCCACCATGGTGTGCTCGGGGCGCACGCTGCGTCCGGAGACGTTCCATTCGCGGACGAGGAACTCCTTCACCTCGATCTCCGCGAACCGCCCGGTCTCCCGTGCGGTTTCCACCGTGGTCTCCACCTGCGGGACGGTGGGCAGGTACGCACAGAGCACCCCGCCTGTGGGCTGATGCTCCGCGGCTGCCCGGACGACGTGCCAGGGCTCGGGGACGTCGAGCACGATCCGCTCCGGCTTCACCCCGGCCACTGAGTCCTCCACGGCGCCGACCCGCAGCTCGACATGGGGCGGGATCTCCCCGAACCACCGGGTGATGGTCTTCACCGCGAACTCGTGGTGGTCCTCCCTCCTCTCGACGCTGACCACCCGCCCGGTCGTCCCGACGGCACGGGCCAGGCCCAGGGTGAGGGCGCCGGAGCCCGTTCCGGCCTCGAGGACGGTCATGCCGGGCCCGATGTCGGCGTACACGAGGATCGGCCCGAGGTCCTTGGGGTAGACCACCTGGGCGCCCCGCTTCATGCGGAGCACGTAGTCGGAGAGCCGGGGGCTCAGCAGGAGCAGCCTGGCGCCCTGATGGGTCTCCACCCAGGAGCCGTCCTCCGCACCGATGAGCTTCTCGTGCGGGATCGCCCCCTTGTGGAACACGAACTCCCTCCCCGGCTCGAGACGGAGCAGATACTGCCTGCCCTTGTCGTCGATCAGGAGCGCGGGGTCACCGACACGGAAGGTCACGAGAGCACCGCCACCACCGACGCCACGAGGCCGAGGACCATGCCGATGACCACGACCCACACCACGATTCGAACCAAACGCTGCTGCCTCATCGATGACACCTGGGACCCGACGGTAGATTGCTCGGACGGATGATCGGACTCATCACCAAGGTAGTAGCGAGGTTCGTCGGCCAACCCGGACCCGTCGGCAGCGCCCGGGCGCTCGCCGGCCTGCGCCGGCGTGACGGCCGCGAGCTGGCCACCGGCCTGCTCCTCCTCGGCCTCGCCTACCTCGCCCGCAATCAGCGGCAGCAGCGGGAGCTGGTCTACCGCAAGGTGATCCACGAGGGAGAAGCCCTGGTGATCCGGGCCTCCGAGGAAGGGGACGCCCCGCTGGACCGGGCGACCCTCCGGTCGCTGAAGCGGCGCTAGATCCGGTAGACCTCGACGACCGTCTTCTTCTTCTGGGACGAGCGCCTGCGGCCCAGCACGAAGGCCGCCACCACGAGCCCGGCCGCGGCGAGCACTCCCCAGACGGCCCTGTCCTTCACGGCCTCCTGGGTCTCCGTGACCGCGTCGACGATCTGCATCGCCTTGGCTTCGATGTCGTCACGGCTTACCGGCATCGCCTGCTCCGATCCTCCACGCCACCAGCCCTGCGCCGATGGCCGCCACGATGGCCGTGAGCCCCCTGGCCAGGACCTCCCACCACTCTCCCTCCGGCAGGACCATGCGGAGGGCGAAGTAGGCGCCGAGCACCAGGAGGAACGCCCCGATGGACATCAGGATCGCCCCGCCCAGGCCCATTCCGGCCTGCCGGCCGAGCTGCTTGGCGGGCTCCACGGTCTCTTGGCGAAGGTATTCCTTCGCCATCTCGTAGAGCTCTGCGGCGAGCTGCGGGATCTCCTGGGGGTTGGCCATCGAAAACGAGCCTAACAACCGCCGTGCGCGACGCCAGAGGGAGTTAGGGTGTGGGTCCGGTGAACGTCGTCAGAGACATGCGCTCACTGGGGCCCAGGTACCGGGCCTTGTGGACCGGTCAGGCTCTGGCCCAGTTCGGGGCTTACATCGCCTTCTTCAGCATCCCCGAGCTGATCGCGTTCATCACCGACAAGACGAACACCCTCGACTACGCGGTCACCTACGCGCTCGAGAACCTCCCGATCATCCTCACCGGCCTGGTCGGAGGCGTGCTCCTCGACCGTCTCCACCTCCGTCCGGTGATCATCACGACCCACCTGGTCAGGGCGTCCGTCTTCTTCTACCTGTCGGCCGTGGCCAACCGGGACACGCTCGAGGTGCCCACGATCATGGCCCTGGCCTTCGTCATCGGGACCATGTCCACCATGTTCGAAGGCGCCCTCTACGCGGTGCTCCCGAACGTGGTGAAGAAGAGCCAGCTCCCCCGGGCCAACTCGCTGATCACGGCGACGATCCAGGTCAACTTCGCCCTGGCCCCGCTGTTCGCCGGGATCCTCACCTCGGTCATCGCCCGCAGGGGCCTCGGTCTCTCGCTGACGCTCTTCCTCACCGGCCTCCTCTTCGTGGCCGCCGCGATCTCGATGCACCGAGTGGGCCGGGTCGCCCACCACCGCAGCCCGGGCGAGGGCCGCAGCGGCTTCTTCACCGAGGCCGCGAACGGGATCCGGTATGTGTGGGCTGAGCCCCGGCTGCGGCTGATCACGATCGCGGCGGCGGTCGCCAACCTCGTGGTCGGGTTCGTGGAGGGCACCTGGAAGGTGCTCTACACGGTGGTGATCGGCACGGCGAGCGCGGCCGAGTCGGGCATCCTGCTGAGCATGCTGGGCGTCGGCGGGGTGATCGGCGCCTTCATCGCCCCGGCCTTCACCTCCCGGCTGGGCCTGGGCCGCTCCCTCGTGGTCGGCATGTGGATCACCGGTCTGGGCATGTTCGCCTTCATGTTCACCAGGTACGGGATCCTGGCGATCGTCCTCCAGATCCTCTGGATGTGCGGCGTGTCCATCGTCAACGTCCCGATCGCCACGGTCCGGCAGGTGTACTCGTCGCCCTCCATGCTGGGCCGTGTGATCACCGCCAGCCGTGCGATCGGCTGGGCGACCATCCCGCTCGGCGCGGTGCTGGGCGGCGCCCTGGGGTCCTCGCCCACTACCTACCCGTGGGTGGCCAGGATGGCGCCGATCCTGATGATGGCCACGGCGGTGTGGCTGGCCACCACCGTGATCTGGAAGGACACCTTCGGGCCCCGTGACGACGAGCCGGAGCCGGCCGCCGGGGACCAACCGCACGGCGAGGCCTCCCTGGACGAGACCGAGCCGGAGACTCCCGACCTCGAGCCCTCCTCCCCCGACGTCGAGCCGGACGCCGAGGAAGCGCCCGTCGGTGAGATCGAGGAGGGTTCCTGACCCCCCTGGAGGTGCTGGACCGGGTCTTCGACGGGTTCGAAGCCGCCGCCAGCGGTGATCACGAGCGGGCCGATGAGATCCTCCGCCCGCTCTTCGACGACCCCCGGTGCTGGGAGGTCATCGCCACCGACCCGCTCATGCGCACCGGCGTCGCCTACACGCTGGGCATCGGAGACCTCCATGCCGGGCGGCTCGACCGAGCCGAGGCCACCTTCCGGCGCGTCAAATCGGACATGCCGGACCACCCCGAGATCCGCAGGGGTCTCGCCCAGGTCCACATGGCCCGCGGCGAGCTGGACTCGGCTGCGACGCTGCTGGATCCGTCGCCCCGGGCGCACTGGATCGACCGGGTCATCTCCGCCAAGCTCGCCTGGCGCCGTGGCGACACGGACGAGGCGGTCCGCCGGGCCCTGACGGAGCTCGACGGCTCGCTGCCGCCGGCAGGCCATCCCTGGGACGATGCGGGGGCGTTGCTGCAGGCCGGCCAGATCCTCCTCGACGCCGGGCTGGTCGCGGAGGC
>QGUS01000284.1 GCA_003242515.1 Actinomycetota bacterium | reverse complement strand
CCCGGGATGCCGGATACAGTCACCCCCTGCTTACGTCCCGGCCATGAGCCCGCCCAATAACCCCGAACTAGACCGGCTGGCCCCGGAATTCTGGGAGTACTCCCTCGCCCACAGCCCGATGGAGGCGACGCTCATCGGGGTTCACGACTACGACCACGACTTCGACCAGGTCAGTCGGGAAGCCGAGGACGCCAACATCGCCGCATTGCGGGAGTTCGCCGCCGCAGCCGAGGCCATCGACCCGGCCACGCTGACCCCCGACGAGCGGATCACCCGCGAAGTGCTCATCTTCGAAGCTGCCACCACGGCGGACGTCCTGGAGACCCGGGCGGCCGAGTGGGGCGTCAGCCACATCTTCGGGATCCAGACCCAGCTCCCAGTGTTCTTCCCCCAGATGACCCTGCCCGAGCCCGAGCACGCCCTCGCCATGGTCGACCGGCTCCGTGCCGTGGGCCGGTACTTCGACCAGGCGTCGGAGCGTCTGCGGGAGGGTGCCGGAAAGGGGATGGTCCCGATGCGCTCCACGGCGGAGAAGACCGCCGACCAGGTCGACGCCCTGCTCGACCAGGACCCGAGCCCGCTCCTCCAGATCCAGGCGCCCGAGGGCTGGGATGGAGAGGATGCGTGGCGTGAGGACCTGAAGCAGGCCTACGAGGAGCACGTCGCACCGGCGCTGGCCCGCTGGCGGGACACGATCAGGGAAGTCGTCGTCCCGGCGGCACGGCCCGACGATCACCCCGGCATCTGCCATCTGCCGGGAGGCGAAGAGGCCTACCCCAAGTCGATCTACCGGTTCACCTCGACGCGGCTCTCGCCCCAGGAGATCCATCAGATCGGTCTCGACCAGATCGCCAAGCTGGCCGACGAGTACCGGGAGATCGCAGGGCCCGTGCTGGGCACCACGGACCTCGCCGAGATCTTCAAGCGGATGCGGGAGGATCCCGAGCTGCGGTACCACGAGTCTGAGCCGATCGTCGCCGCCTCCGAGGCCGCGGTGGAGAAGGCCAAGGCAGCGATGGGCGACTGGTTCGGCCGGCTTCCCAAGGCCGACTGCGTCGTCACGGCGACGCCACACGGCCCCGCCGCCTACTACTTCCCGCCGGCGTCGGACGGCTCACGCCCGGGCACCTTCTTCATCAACACGTCCGACCCGGCGAAGTGGGCCACCTATGAGATCGAGGCGCTCGCCTATCACGAGGCGATCCCGGGCCATCACCTGCAGCTCGCCATCTCGACCGAGCTGGAGAACATCCCCGAGTTCAGGAAGTACGCGCTGCTGTCGGGCTACGCCGAGGGCTGGGGTCTGTACACGGAGCGGCTCGCCGACGAGATGGGTCTCTACGGGTCACCGCTCGACCGGATCGGCATGCTTTCGGCCGACTCGCTCCGTGCGGGGAGGCTGGTGGTGGACACCGGCATCCACGCCCTGGGGTGGACCCGTCAGCAGGCGATCGACTTCCTGAAGGAGAACTCGCCGATGAGCCAGGTCGGCATCGAGAACGAGGTCGACCGGTACATCGCCCTCCCGGGTCAGGCGACGGCGTACATGATCGGGCGTCTCGAGATCATGCGGATCCGCCGGGAGGCCGAGGAGGCGCTGGGCGACCGCTTCGACATCAAGGGGTTCCACGACACCGTCCTTGGTTCGGGGCTCGTGCCGCTGGAGACGTTGGACCGGATGATCAAGGACTGGGTGGCGTCGGTCCAGACGGGGTGATCCTGCGGGCCCAATCCCGATGGATGCCCAACCCCCGCTATGGGCCTATTCGGCGGTCAATCTCGACCATGCGAACGTTGTGAAGACGTTCCGCTTCTAGTGGAGACTGCAGGAGAGCTGCGGAAGGGTCCCACGCGGAGCGCATATAGGCGCTACATCCACTCACCCATCCGGGATCTGTGACCTGTCGGACCCATTCATCGATTCCCGGCCCGGGTGATTCTCCAGACTCGACCAACGGTCGGTCCACCAGATTCCATGGATTACCGCTCGCACGGCGGATTGATGCAGCTATGGCCCCAAAGTTCATTGCACGGGACGCTGCCCATAGCTTTAGGCCCGTTTTCGCCGAAGCCGCGTACTGGTGGTCACGTATTCGCATCCAATCAATACGGTCCCATTGCAGATTGGCGATCGCCTCTTCCACCGACTTGCTCAACACGTCACTCCGCTGTCGTGCAAACACCGCCAGGAGCACCATCGAAGGCTGAGACGGATGTCGGGTCCGTTGGACGAGCCATACCTTGCCAGCACTTCGGAGGTCGATGATCTCGATGGATCCAATGCTCGGACCAGCCGGGTTGAACAACCCGAATGTGACCAGTGTCTTCGAAGCAAGGCACCACTCCTCAAAGCCAAGCTCAACTCGATCGGTGAGCATTCCATCGCTGAGTTCAAACTTGTCAGCGACGTAGGACTCATCGGTGAGTAGTGAGAAGCCAGATGCTGCCAAGTTCGCTGACCAGACTTCTGGAGCCTTCTTCGCCATCTTCATAGTGCCGATACCGCTCTCTCGAGGGACGTTCTCGACTACGTCGTAGAGCACGAGAGTCCAGAGATCGGCAGTGGTGGGGATGCCCAAGTATTGGAGCATTCGCACGACTTGTGGCCAGAAATAGGTAGTGAAAACCACTCTGCCAT
>QGUS01000283.1 GCA_003242515.1 Actinomycetota bacterium | reverse complement strand
CCCGTGGCCGTCTCAGCGTTTGTAAAAGACAGAAGAGACCCCAACCCCCCCGCCGCGCCCCTTCCCCCCCGCGCCGATGGCGTAGCCGCCGAGCAACTCGGTGCGGCCCATCGACTCGGCGATGCGGCCCGCCGGCCCGAGCAGTGTCGGGCCCGCCACCGACCCGATCGTAGAGCCCCACACGACCCACGCCAGCGCGGTCGCCCGCTTCGACACCGGGAACATGTCTGCCGCGGTGTACCGGGCGAGGTGGCTGGCGGCATTACCGAGTCCGATGAAGGCCATTGCCAGGAAGAGCAGCAGCGCCGACATGGTGACCACCGCCAGACCGCCGGCGACGGCGCCCAGTGAAGCCAGGACGTAGCCGGTGATCAGACCGGGGCGTCGCCCCCGTCTGGCCACCCCGACGCTGAGGAGGCTGGTGCCCACGGCGGTGCCGATCACGGCGATGGCCCCGGGGACGCCGGCGAGCGAGGCAGAGCCCGTGATCTCGTCGACGGCGATCGAGGAGAGTGTTGCCATTGCGATGTACGCGGTGGATGACAGCGCCACGCCGGTGAAGAGGATGCCCGTCAGCCGCCGCGCCGAAGGATCCTGGGTCGGGGTGTCGGTGGTGGGCCCGGCGGCGTGCTGCATCCGGGGCAGTATCGCGCCCGATCTTCAGCGACGCTGCACAGATTCGACCGCTCGTACCGCGATCATCGTCGCCACCGACGACCCGATCGTCCAGGCCAGCGGGATGGGTGCGAGCGGCACCGTCCGGAACACGCTCGCCCCGAGGGGGGTGTACACCACGAGGAGGTGGATGGCCGCCGAAGCGGCCAGGGCTGCGATCAGCCACCGACCCGGTGGTGAGGACCCCGAGGGGTCGTGGCGCACGTTGAGGGCGTGCAGCAACTGGGAGAGCACCAGCGTGCTGAAGACCATGGTCTGGGCCCCCGCCGGCCCGAGGTCGAACACGAACGTCCCCCCGAGGAATGCCGCCATCGCTCCCGCGGCGAGGATCGCGCCCTGGATCGCGAGCCTGATCATGTTCTTCCCGGACAGGACGTCACGGCCGGTCCCCGGGGGGACCTCGAGCGGGTTGCTCGCCGGCCTGTCGGCTCCCAGGGCCACCGCCGGAAGGGAGTCCGACACCAGGTTGATCCACAGCAGTTGGACGGGGAGGAGGGGCTCACCGAGATGCCCGAACAGGGCGAAGCCCGCCACCACGTACAGCACCTCCGACGCATTGGCCGACAGCAGGTAGTGGACGACGTTTCGGAGGTTGGCGAACAGCCTCCGTCCCTCGGCGATCGCCGCCACGATGCTGGCGTAGTTGTCGTCGGTGAGCACCATCGCCGCCGACTCCCTGGCGACGTCGGTCCCGGAGCCCATCGCCACGCCGATGTCGGCCCTTCGCAAGGCAGGTGCGTCGTTGACGCCGTCACCGGTCATCGCCACGAGGGCACCCGCACCCTTCCAGGCGTCGACGATCTTGACCTTGTCCACGGGGTCGACCCTGGCGAACACCCGGTAGCGGTCGATCTCCTCCGTCAGTTCCTCGACAGGTGTGCGCGCCAGACGGTCGCCGGTCATCACCTCCCCGTCGGTGATGCCCACGGAGTCGGCCACGGCGGCGGCGGTGGTGGCGTGATCGCCGGTGACCATCACGGTCCTGACGCCGGCGCGGGCCGCGGCCGCCACCGCCTCCGGCACCTCGGGGCGGATCTGCTCTCTCATCGCCACGATCCCGAGAAACACCAGGTCGTGCTCGGCCGAAGCCGGGTCGGTGGGTCGGCTGCCCAGCTCGCGAACGGCGAAGCCGAGTGTGCGAAGGCCCTCGGAGGCCAGGCCATGTGCCGACGCCAGCACCCACTCCCGGGCGGCGTCGTCCAGGTCGACCGGCCGGTCACCGTCGTAGACCGATGCGGCCAGGGAGACGAGGACCTCGGGAGCGCCCTTCACCAGGAGGAGGAGACGGCCGTCGACCTCGTGGACCGTCGACATCCGCTTCCGCTTTCCGTCGAAGCCCGCCTCGTCGAGCCGGGGATGTAAGGACCTCAGTTGCGACGGATCCTGCCCGGAGTCGGCAACGGCCTCGAGCAAGGCCGCCTCCACGGGGTCACCGGCCCAGCCCTCACCGGAGCGGTAGGCGTCGTTGCAGAGAGCTGCGGTGAGGGCGAGCAGCCGTGCCGCCTCGTCCTCCGACGCGAGGAGGTCCAAACCCCTCCGCCCGTCGGCGAAGAGCACGTCGGCGACCTCGAGACGGGGGACCGTGAGGGTGCCGGTCTTGTCGGTGCAGATGACGTCGACCGCGCCGAGGGCCTCTACCGCGGCCAGGCGTCTCACCACCGCCGATCGTCTCGCCATCCTCTGCAGGCCACCGGCCAGGCTGACGGTTATCACTGCCGGCAGGCCCTCCGGTATCGCCGCCACCGCCAGGGCGATGGCGACCAGGAGCATGGGCTCCGGGTCGAAGCCCCGGAACAGCCCGATGGTGAAGACCAAGCCGGCCGTGCCCCCGGCCAGGACCGCGATGCGCCGGCCGATGCGACGCACGGCAACCTCGAGCGGCGTCGGGGGCGCCTCGCCAGAAGCAAGCTCGGCGATGCGGCCCATATCGGTCTCCCGGCCGGCGCCGGCGACGACGCCGCGCTCG
>QGUS01000282.1 GCA_003242515.1 Actinomycetota bacterium | reverse complement strand
GCCCTGGGCCCGTGGTGCGGTGCCTGCGGCGGCCCGGTCGATCACGGCGGTGTTGGCGAAGCCGTCCAGGATTATCGCCGGGGTGCGTCAGGTCACCTTCCCCACCCTGGTGGTCCAGGGCGAGGCGGACAACCTGGTCCCACCCGCGGCAGTGGCCCGGATCGCCGGGCTCCGCTCCGACTGGGAGCTCGCGGTGATGGAGGACACCGGCCACGTGCCGCAGCTGGACGCACACGACCGCTTCCTCGACCTGGTCACCCCCTGGATCCGGGGGCTCGCCTCCCCCGCCGTTCCCTGAGCGCGCCCCGCTTAGTAGCCTGGCCTCATGCCGGGTGATCTACGCGAAACCATCGGCGTCGAGTTCATCGACCAGCTGCCCGACATCGACCCCGTCGAGACCAGGGAATGGGAGGAGTCCCTCGACGCGGTCATCGAACAGGAGGGTCCGACCCGGGCCCGCTACCTCCTCGCCAAGCTCCTCCAGCGTGCCCAGACGGCCGGCCTCGGCGTCCCGGGCCCGGTGACCACGCCTTACGTCAACACGATCCCGCTCGAGGACCAGCCCGAGTTCCCCGGTGACCCCGACATCGAGCGCCGCATCCGCCGCTTCGTGCGGTGGAACGCCGCGGTGATGGTCACCAAGGCAAACCACCACATCAAGGGCATCGGCGGCCACCTCTCCACATTCGCCTCTTCCGCGACCCTCTACGAGGTCGGCTTCAACCACTTCTTCCGGGGGAAGGGCCATCCGGGCGGTGGCGACCACGTCTACTTCCAGGGGCATGCGGCGCCCGGCGTCTACGCCCGGGCGTTCCTGGAGCGCCGTATCGACGAGAAGGACCTCGACCTGTTCCGCCAGGAGGTCAGCGGCGGCCTGCCCTCGTATCCCCACCCGCGGCTCATGCCGGACTTCTGGGAGTTCCCCACGGTCTCCATGGGCCTCGGCCCCATCAACTCCGTCTACCACGCCCGGTTCAACCGGTACCTGCACCACCGGGGCCTCGCCGACACCTCCGACTCCAACGTCTGGTGCTTCCTGGGCGATGGCGAGATCGACGAGCCCGAGACCTTCGGCGGCCTGTCGCTGGCGGCGCGTGAGGGCCTCGACAACCTGATCTGGGTCGTCAACTGCAACCTGCAGCGCCTCGACGGCCCGGTGCGCGGCAACAGCCAGATCATCACCGAACTGGAGGCCGTCTTCCGGGGCCACGGCTGGAACGTGATCAAGGTGATCTGGGGGTCCGGCTGGGACGAGCTCCTGGCCCGCGACACCGAGGGCGCCCTGGTCAACGTGATGAGCACCACCGTCGACGGCGAGTACCAGCGGTACAAGTCCGAGGACGGCGCCTATGTCCGGGAGCACTTCTTCGGGAAGGACCCCCGGGCCCTCGAACTGGTCAAGGACTGGACCGACGAGCAGATCTGGGCCCTCCGGCGCGGCGGCCTCGACTACCTCAAGGTCTACGCCGCCTACAAGGTGGCCACCGAGCTGAAGAACGGCAAGCCCACGGTCATCCTCGCCAAGACGATCAAGGGGTGGACGCTCGGCCCCGACATCGAGGGCCGCAACGCCACCCACCAGATCAAGGAGATGACCAACCAGCAGCTCCTCAGGCTGCGGGACACCCTCCACCTCCAGAACGAGATCCCCGACGAGGCGCTGGAGGGCGACAAGGAGCCGCCGTACTTCCGGCCCGAGCCCGGCTCGCCCGAATACGAGTACCTCATGGAACGGCGCCGCGCCCTGGGCGGTCCGCTTCCCCAGCGGGTGGTGAGCCACGAGCCGCTCCCGCTGCCCCGCCCCGAGGCGTACAACGAGGTGTACGCCGGGTCCGGCAAGGTGGAGGCCTCCACGACCTCGGCGTTCGTGCGGCTGCTCCGCAACCTGGCCCGCGAACCCGAGTTCGGCAAGCACGTGGTGCCGATCGTCCCCGACGAAGCCCGCACCTTCGGCATGGACTCGCTGTTCCGGGAGCTGAAGATCTACTCCCCCGTCGGCCAGCTCTACGAGCCGGTGGACGCGGCGATGCTGCTGTCGTACTCGGAGTCCCGCGACGGGCAGATCCTCGAGGAGGGGATCACCGAGGCCGGGTCGCTGGCCTCTTGGACGGCGGCGGCCACCAGCTACGCCCACCGGGGCGTGCCGATGGTGCCCTTCTTCATCTTCTACTCGATGTTCGGCTTCCAGCGCGTCGGCGACCTGATCTGGGCCGCGGCCGATGCCAGGGCCCGGGGCTTCCTCATCGGCGGCACCGCCGGGCGCACCACGCTCCAGGGCGAGGGTCTGCAGCACCAGGACGGCCACAGCCTGATCCTGGCCTCGACGGTCCCGGTGTGCCGCGCCTACGACCCGGCGTTCGCCTACGAGCTCGGGGCGATCATCGAGCACGGGATCCAGCGGATGTACGGACCCGACCCGATCGACGAGTTCTATTACCTGACCGCCTACAACGAGAACTACGTACAACCGGCCAAGCCGGAGGGTGTCGACCAGGGGATCATCGACGGCCTGTACCGGTTCGCCCCGGCGGCGTCGGGCAACCCTGCCGCACGGATCATCTTCTCGGGCACGGCCCACGCCGCCGCCCGCCAGGCGGCCGTCGAGCTGGCCGAACGCTACCGCCTCGACGTCGAGCTCTGG
>QGUS01000281.1 GCA_003242515.1 Actinomycetota bacterium | reverse complement strand
GGGGATTTGTATAAGAGTCCAACAACCAGGGCCTCAACGCCGGGCAGTTGAGCTACATCCTCAACTCGATCTCGGCGTACCGGACGGCCCAGGACGAGGGGCTCGAGGTGGCCGACGACATCTACTTCAGCGCCGCCCTCGCCGGGCCGGTGACGGCGCTGGTCGCCAGCCACGTCATGTACAACTGGATCATCCCCGACAAGCAGGGGGTGAACGTGGCGGCCGCCCAGGAGTTCCTCCTGCATTACACGGAGAACCTGGCGGCGGTGTGCTGGAACTCCAAGTTGTACGACTTCCCGGCGTTCCCGTCGCTGGTGCCCGACCTGGACTCGTGGCTGGACGACGACCCGTTCGGGTCGAACCCGCCGACGAAGCTGCAGGTGCTGAAGAACGCCACCGACTGGGCGACCAACATCGGTCACCCGGGCCCGGCCAACCCGGCGGTGGGTCAGATCTTCAGCCAGTCGATCATCCCGGTGATGTTCGCCGAGGTGGCCCAGGAGCAGAAGACGCCGGCACAGGCCCTTGCCGACGCCGAGGCGCAGATCAATGCGATCTTCGCCGACTGGCGCAGCCGGGGTCTCGTCGGAGGGTGATCACCCCTGTCGCCACCGGGACGGCCGCACGGCCGTCCCGGTGGCCCGTCACGGAACGCCGTACAGCGGGGAGGTAGGGTCGTCATGGCGGTCCTGGAACTTCGAGGTATCCGCAAGGAGTTCGGTGACGTGGTCGCCGTCGACCGCGTCGACATCAAGTCCGAGGAGGGGGAGTTCCTGGTGCTCCTCGGTCCGTCCGGATGCGGCAAGACGACGCTGCTCCGGATGATCGCCGGGTTGGAACACCCGACGGAAGGGCAGATCCTGCTGGGCGGGGAGGACGTCACCGAGCTCCCGCCCCGCGCCCGCAAGATCGCCATGGTGTTCCAGTCCTACGCGCTGTACCCGCACATGACGGTGGCGCGGAACATCGCCTTCCCGCTGAAGGCTGCCGGGGTCGACCCGGCCACCCGGGACGAGAAGGTGAGGTGGGCGGCCGGGCTGTTCGACATCGAGCACCTGCTCGACCGCCGGCCCCGGCAGCTGTCGGGCGGCGAGCGGCAGCGGGTGGCCCTTGCCCGGGCCATCGTGCGCGAGCCGAGCGTCTTCCTCCTCGACGAGCCGCTCTCCAACCTGGACGCCAAGCTCCGGGCGGCGGCCCGTGACGACCTGCTCGGCTTCCAGCGGCAGATCGGGATCACCACCGTCTACGTCACCCACGACCAGGTGGAGGCGATGGGCATGGGCGACCGGATCGCCGTGATGAACAAGGGCAGGGTCCGTCAGATCGGCACCCCGGAGGAGGTGTACCACCACCCGGCCGACACGTTCGTCGCCCAGTTCATCGGGTCGCCGCCGATGAACCTCCTGGAGGCCAGGGACTACGTCTTCGGATTCCGGCCCGAGACCTTCCTGCCCGACGGCGTGGCGGAGGAGGACGGCAGGGTCCCGTTCGACTTCTTCGTCAACCGTGTCGAGTACCTCGGCTCGGAGCGGTACCTGTACGGGCACATCTCAGGGTTCGAGGACACCAAGGTGATCGCGATGCTCCCGGCGACCGTCAAGGTGCCCGTCGAGGAGCACCGGATGCATCGCTTCACCGTCGCCGCGTCGGACCTCCGGTACTTCGACAGGGAGACCGGGGTGAGGATCGACCCCCAGCCACTGCCGACATGACGACGGAGAGGAAGCAGAGGTACCTGTCGGACAGCCCGCGGTTCCTCGGTGCGCTGTTCATCTCCCCGACGGTCCTCTACATCATCGCCCTGGTCGGGTTCCCGTTCGTCCTGGCGATCCTCTACGCCTTCACGGACATCACCACCGGCGACCCCGACCTCGACTTCGTGGGGCTGGAGACCTTCCGGGCGGTGTGGGCCGACCCCGTGTTCCGCCGGGCGCTCGGCAACACCTTCTGGTTCGCCGTGATCGCCAACCTCTTCGTGGTGATCCTGGCCACCGGGATGGCCGAGCTGCTGACCAGGGACTTCAAGGGCAAGTGGTTCGTGAGGTTCCTGCTCCTCCTGCCCTGGGTGGCGCCGGTCTCCCTGGCCACGGTGACCTGGTTGTGGACCCTCGACTCGGTCTTCTCGCCGATCGACTGGATCCTCAGGCGGATCGGGATGATCGACGGGAACATGTTCTGGCTGGGACGCCCCAACCTGGCGTTCCTGTCGGTGGTGGTGGTCCACGTGTGGCGGATCGCCCCGCTCGCGGCGGTGATCGTGATGGCGGGGATGATGGCCATCCCCAAGGACGTCCATGACGCCGTGGAGGTGGACGGCGCCGGCCCGTGGCGGCGGCTCTTCGAGATCAACATCCCGCTCCTGGCGCCGATCATTGCCGTGGCCGTCCTCTTCGGCGTGATCCTCACGATCTCCGACATGAGCGTCATCTACGTGCTCACCCGGGGCGGCCCGACCAACCGCACGCAGGTGCTCTCCACCTGGGCGTTCATCAAGGGGATCGAGGGCGGTGCGCTCGGCCAGGGCGCGGCCATCGCCCTGTTTCTGTTCCCGGTCCTCGTGGGCCTGACCGCGATCATCCTCCGTCTGGCCCGCCGCAGGGAGGTGCTCTGATGACCTGGAACGGCACCGAGGTCGCCGACCTCAAGCGGA
>QGUS01000280.1 GCA_003242515.1 Actinomycetota bacterium | reverse complement strand
CTTTTATCGTTGTTAGTATAAGATTGTTTTTTTTTTTTCAAGGAAAAGCGGGCATACGGATTCTAGTTCGGGTCCGGGGGCTCGGGGATGTGAAAAAAGGGTCGTAGTCGTGGTGGTCTCCCCGGCGATCGGGCCGGCGGGCTCGGACGGGAAGACGGTCCGCAGCAGGTCGTAGGAGTTCCAGGCGACGTAGCCGAACGCCACGTGCGGGACGATCAGGATGGCGAGGGCGGCGGCCAGCACCGCCGCTCCCTTGGCCCTGGACGCGTTCTTCGTCGCCGGGGCCATCGAGTAGGCCCCGGCCACCACGATGGCCCGGAAGATCAGCAGGACGATGTTGATGCCCATGAGCACGAGCAGGGCGTCGGGGCTCAAGGCGAGCCTGGCCAGACCGGTCTTGCCGCGGGCGGCCACGAGGAGGACGCCGGCGACCAGCAGCAGGTCGATCATGTAGAGGCCGAACGCGGCGCGGGGCTGGCCGATGTAGGCGTGGCCCCATCCGGGCAGGATCGCGCTCAGCAGCGCGGCGCTGGGGGCCTTGCCGGCCTTCGATCTCTTCGTGGTCATGCGATTTCCCGCGCGGAAACGGTGGGAGGGCTCATTCGCGTTCCCGGCCGACCGACATCATCGTGCATCCGAGGGTTTGATGGGCGGCAAGCCATCCCGGTTCCCGACTTGTGGCCTACCCCTGCCTAACCTCGCCTGGCCCAGATGTCCCAGCCTGCCAGCGACGCGCCCCGGAACCGACCGCCCGCACGGTACGCCTACCTCAAGTCGGACGGGACCGCCTACATCCTGGCCGGGAGCCTCGTCGCAGGTCTCGCCAACTACGCCTACCAGATCCTCGGCGGGCGCTCGATGGGCGCCCACGACTTCACGCCGGTCGCCACCCTCCTCACCATCCATCTCCTCACCTTCACGGTGCTCCTCCTCCCCATCGAGCAGGTGGTGATCCGCCGCCTCACCATCGACCGGTCGCGCACCGGCCTGCCGCGGGAGGGGGGGTGGCTCGGCATCGCCACGGTGATCGGGTCGGCCATGTTCGCCTGGGCGGTGGTCGAGGACCAGTTGAACGGGGACCGCCGGTTCGTCGCGTTCACCGCCATCACGGTCGCCGCCCATCTCTGGTTCGCCGCGGCCCGCGGCCACCTGGCGGGCTGGCGGCGGTTCCGCGCCTACGGGACGTCCTCGGCCCTGGCCTCCGTGGTCCGTCTGGTCATCGCCATCGGCATCACGATCATCCACCCCTCGGCCTCGGCGTTCGCCGTGGCCCTGATCGTCGGCACGTTCGTGGTGGCGGGCTGGCGGCCGTTCCGGCCGGTCCCCGTGGACCGTCCGGAGCTCGCGGACCACGAGCGGGAGAACCTCGACGAGAGCAACCTGCTGTGGGGCCTGGTCCTGGCCGCGGCCGCCTCCCAGGCGCTCCTCCTCTCCGGCCAGCTGGTGGTCGCCATGCTGGGCGGGACCAACGCCGAGCAGTCGGTCGCCTTCGCCGCCTTCACCCTCGGGCGGGCGCCGCTCGTCTTCGGGTACAACCTGCTCGCCCGGGTGCTGCCCCCGTTCACGGTGATGGCCGCGCGGGGCGAGCGGCAGGAGCTGCGAGCCTGGGCCAGGGGCATGGCCTGGGCGGGGGCCGGCCTCGGCGTGGTCGGCGCCGCCCTCGGGTGGCTGGCCGGCCCGTGGGTGGTCTCCCTGTTCTACGGGCCGGACTTCGCCGTCGCGGGGTCGGATGCGGCCATCATCAGCCTCGGAGTCGTGTTCGCCGGCACCGGGCTCTTCGTCGGCCAGATCCTCGTGGCCCGGGGTCAGTCGGCCCGCCTGGGCATCGCCTGGCTGGCGGGCCTGGCGGCGGCCGGCGCCTCCGTCATGGCTACCCCGGCCCTGACCCCGATGACCCGGGCCTGCATCGCCCTCGCCGCCGGGTCGGGCGTGGCACTGGTCGCTCTCGTCTACGGCGCCATGGCCGGGACCCGTCCGGCCAGCGGCCCCTCGGCCGCATACCTCGCCTGGAAGCGGACCGTGGACATCGCCGTGTCGCTCTTCGTCCTCGTCCTCACCGCCCCGATCCTCGTCGTCGCCGGGATCGCAGTCCGGCTCGACAGCCCGGGCCCGATCTTCTTCAAGCAGGTCCGCGTGGGTCGCAACGGGAACCACTTCGGGATGGTGAAGCTCCGCACCATGCGCGCCGACGGCGACGAGCGGGTGTTCGCCGAGCACCTGGCGCGGCTCGAGATGTCCCGCCATCTCGACGACGGCACCCCGATCCGCATCGTCGACGACCCCCGCATCACCCGCGTGGGCAGGGTGCTGCGGCAGTGGTCGATCGACGAGCTGCCGAACTTCTGGAACGTCCTCGTGGGGTCCATGTCCCTGGTCGGCCCTCGCCCGCTGGTCCCGGCCGAGGCCGAGCTGGTGGGCCTCGACAACCCGCGGTTCACGGTCAAGCCGGGGATCACCGGGCTGGCCCAGGTCCAGGGTCGGGACAGCATCTCCATCGGCGAGCGGACCCGCCTCGACGAGGAGTACGTCCGCAACCGGTCCGCGTCCCTGGACGTGAGGATCATGCTGAAGACCATCCGCACGGTCCTGTTCGAGCGGGGCGACTAGCCCCGTCTACGCCTGTCTCTTATACACACTCCCGACCCCACACAAC
>QGUS01000279.1 GCA_003242515.1 Actinomycetota bacterium | reverse complement strand
TTGGAAGGCAAGAGGTTTCTCTGGAGACGACATGGACAGCACCGACCTGCTCACGATCGGGGAACGTGCCGCCCGGGCCGGCGTCGCCACCTCGGCGCTTCGCTTCTACGAGGAGAAGGGCCTGATCTCCTCGGAGCGCACCGACGGCAACCAGCGCCGCTACCGCCGGGCCACCATCAGGCGCGTCTCGGTGATCAAGGCCGCGCAGCGCTGCGGCCTCACCCTCGACGAGATCGCCGAAGTGCTGGACCAGCTCCCGTCCGGGGTGGCCCGGCAGAAGGACTGGGAGAAGGTCTCCCGGGCCTGGAAGGACCAGCTCGAGGAGCGCATCCGCCGGCTCGAGCTGTTGCGCGACCAGCTGGACTCCTGCATCGGCTGCGGCTGCCTCTCGATGAACCGCTGCGGCCTGCTCAACCCGCAGGACGCTGCCGCCTCCACCGGCGTCGGCCCTCGGTACCTGGAGCCCGACGGGCCCCGTCCGGGGTCGCTCCGGAGGGGGATTGAGGGGTCTGCTTGATAGGCTCGCGGCAGAAAGGAGCACCATGCGAAACGCCGTGATCGTCGACGCCGTTCGCACCCCAATCGGGCGCCGCAACGGGGTCTTCAAGGACATCCACGCAGTCGATCTCGCCGCCATCCCGCTCCGGGCCCTCGTCGAGCGGAACGACCTGGACCCGGGCATGGTCGACGACGTCATCATGGGGGCCGTCAGCCAGGTCGGGGAGCAGGGCTTCAACATCGCCCGCAACGCGCTGCTCGCCGCCGGTTTCCCCGAGTCGGTCCCCGGCGTCACCATCGACCGGCAGTGCGGCTCGTCCCAGCAGGCGGTCCACTTCGCCGCCCAGGCCGTCATGTCCGGCGCTCAGGACGTCGTTATCGCCGCCGGCGTGGAGTCGATGACCCGGGTCCCCATGGGGTCCAACGTGCAGAACGGCCCGGGCCTGCCCTTCGGTCCGAAGATGCTGGAGCGCTACTCCAACGGGCTCGTGCCTCAGGGCATCTCCGCGGAGATGATCGCCGAGAAGTGGGACATCTCCCGCGAGGAGCTCGACCGCATCTCCCTGGAGTCGCACCAGCGTGCCGCCCGGGCCACCGCCGAAGGCCGCTTCGAGACCCAGATCGTCCCCGTCGAGGTGACCGACGAAGAAGGGAACACGAGACTCGTCACCCGCGACGAGGGCATCCGCGAGGACACCAGCCTGGAGAAGCTGGCCACCCTACAGCCCGCCTTCAAGTCCGACGGGAAGGTCACCGCGGGCAACTCTTCGCAGATCTCCGACGGCGCCGCCGCGGTCCTGGTCATGGGCGAGGACGTCGCCGAGCGGCTCGGCCTGAAGCCCCGCGCCGTCATCCGGACCATGGTGATGGCGGGCGTCGACCCGGTGATCATGCTCACCGGCCCCATCCCGGCCACCGAGAAGGCTCTGGAGAAGGCCGGCCTCTCCATCGACGACATCGACCTGTTCGAGGTCAACGAGGCGTTCGCCTCCGTGATCGCCGCCTGGCGCATGGAGCACGGCGGCGCCGACCCCGAGGCCCTGTGGCAGCGCACCAACGTCAACGGCGGCGCCATCGCGCTGGGCCACCCGCTGGGGGCCTCCGGTGCCCGTCTCATGACCACGCTCCTCGGCGAGCTGGAGCGGACGGGCGGCCGGTACGGGCTGCAGACGATGTGTGAGGGCGGCGGCATGGCCAACGCCACCATCATCGAACGGGTCTGAGTGCTCGACATCCTCATCGCCGTGGGCATGGCCGTCGTCATCTGGTCGGTGGCGATGCTGCTGCTGCGGATGCTGGCGTCGAAGCCGCCGGAGATCGACCCGAGCGACGTCGTCGTCACCGACCAGGACTACCGCTGCACCGTCTGCGGCGCCGAGGTCACCATGAAGATGGTCAACGTGGCGGAGGACAAGCCCCCCAAGCACTGCCGGGAGGAGATGGTTCCCGTGTGGAGACCCTGACCCGGTCGCCGGGTCTCCACAGAGCGAGCGGGGGAGTGCCCCGGAGGGCGGCGCGAACAAAGCAAGCCGGCGAACACTTTCGGGCGGCCGCCCGGTCCCGGTACGGACTACTCAGTGCCCGTACTTACACCGATGTAGTTGTCCACGGAGTTCTCCACAGGCTGTGGAGAATCACACCGGTGTAACTCGTTTCCGTTGGGGCGGGATGATCCGCTAGCGTCGCCGCCGCCATGCCGGAGTCCAAGCGTCGCAAGCGGAAGAGCCGTCCGCTCTCCCCTCAGGCCCAGCAGGCCGCCACCAAGACGAAGGAGCCCAGCCCCACCTGGTACGTGGCCCTCATGGCCGGGCTGATGATCCTGGGCGTGATCCTGGTGCTGGTCCGCTTCATCTTCCAGCTGGACCAGTTCGTGATGTTCATCGGGCTGCTGGCCATCGCGATCGGCTTCGCGATGACCACCAACTACCGATAGGCCTCAGCCTCCGCCGCCACCACCCTCGGTGCTCGACGTGGTCGTCGGCGCCGTGGTCGTGGTCGTCTGCGGCGGCGTGTACTGGCCCAGTGTCACCGTCACGGTGCTGCCCCGCGTCACGGTGATGCCCGGGTTCGGGACCTGGCTGACCACCACGCCGTCCTGGGACGGGTCGGCGACCGGCTGGCGGGGCGGGGCCCCGCTGAGCACCAGGGCCGGGGGCCCCCCCGCGCGGG
>QGUS01000278.1 GCA_003242515.1 Actinomycetota bacterium | reverse complement strand
GCCCTGGCCTTGACCCTGGCCTTGGCCCTGGCCCTGGCCCTGGCCTTGACCTTGACCCTGGCCCTGGCCCTGACCTTGACCTTGACCCTGGCCCTGGCCCTGACCTTGACCTTGACCTTGACCTTGACCCTGACCCTGACCCTGCTGTCCCTCACCGCCCTGCTGGGCCGCCTGGCCGAGCCGGGCCTTCATCCCATCGAGGGCGCGGGAGACCTCGCTCGCCGCCTGCTGGCTGCGGGCGTCGTTCGATCCCTGCCGGGCGCTCTGGCTCGCCTGACCCAATGCCTGCCGTGCACCGTCGAGGTCGCCGGAGGCGAGGCTGGAGGCGGCGTCGGAAAGGTTGCTGGAGAGTGAGGGGTTGCCGGCCGCCTGGGACTCGGCGAGCTCCCTGAGCCGGTCGATCACCGCCCGGCGCTCCTGCTCCGACATCCCCTCCAGTTCCCGGGCCAGGTGCTCGAACTGGTCGGCCGGGGCCGGTCCTCCGTTCGGGGTGAGCGGACGGAGCGTCAGGTCCTGGGAGAGGCCCTGCGCTGCCGCCTTCTGGGCGAGGAAGGTGGGGTCGAGCATCGACTCGATTCGGGCATCGGCACGCTCCAGGGCCCGGAGGGCCTCCTCGAGCGTCATCGCCTCGCGGAGCTCGCGGGCCAGTTCCCTCAGCTCCTCGGAGATCTCCTCGGCGCCTTCCACCCCCGATTCCTCCACGGCCTCGGCGAGCTTCTCGACATTCTCAGCCTCCTGCTCGATGGCGGACCGGTGGTCCTCGGAGAGGGCCGGGGCGCCACCGAAGGGGGGCAGGAGGGAGAAGACGACCACCACGGCTGCCGCCAGAGCCAGCCGTCGGAGGCTCGTCTTCTCGAACCGGATCGGGATGGCCTGGCGCGGGTCGGCACCAGCCACCGCCTCGTCGGCGCGCTGCTGGATCAGCCGGTGGGTCTCGTCTTCGGGGTCGGTGAACTCGAGGGCGGTGGTGAGGACGTCACGGAGGTGCAGGCCGCGCTCGGCGGCACGAGCGGCGTCCCAGTCGCTGACACGGAGACGGGCCGCGCCGACGGCGAGCGAGACGACGGAGGCGCCCAGCGTGACAGCCGTGATCCCGGCGGCGTAGTCGTAGCGGGTCAGCCACTCGACGAGCAGCGCGGCGCCCAGGATCCCCACGACATGGGGGGCGAAGCGCTGCACCGTGGCGACCGCCCAGGCGAGGCGGATCCGGTTCTTGACAGTTCGGAGAAAACGACGACGTGACTCGGTCAAGGCTGTCCCTTCCTGGCGGGTTAGACGCTACCGGTCGGCCCGGGGTTCCCCGGTTCGACGCGGGCCCGGCCCAGCCTTCGTGCCCGGGATGGGCCCCGGGTGAATAGAACCGGCCTTCCGTTACTTTTCCTCGGGCCATGCGTTCCGCCTCCATGGCCCGCCGCGTGCTGGGCATATACGGCCTGAGCACCATCGCGGTCGCGTGGCCGGTCCTCGACCTCTTCGGTCGCAACCCCGAGGTCTTCGTCGCCAACCGGGCGTCGTCATGGCAGATGACGGGCTTCGCCCTCGTCGTCACCCTGTTCGTCCCGACCCTCCTCTCCCTCCTGGTGTGGAGCCTGGAGCAGCTGAGCCCCGGCGCCGGCGAGTTCGCATACGGTGCCGTCCTGGCCCTCCTCGGCGTCGTCACGGGGCTCGTGGTGGCGCGTCAAGTCACCTCCGACCGGATGGTCACCGTCCTCGTCGTCGTCGTCGTGCTGGCACTGGTGTGGGCCGTGGAGTGGTGGGGCGGGTCGTTCCTCCCGGCAACCGCGGTGGCGGTCCCGGTGGTGCTCGCCTTCTTCCTGGTGGCCTCCCCGGCCGCCGGGCTGATCTGGAGCGGCGCCGAGATCGACGAGAACGCGACCATCCGCAACCCGGTCCCGATCGTCTTCATCCAGCTGGACGAGTTCCCGCTCTCGAGCATCGTCACCCCGGAGGGGGAGATCAACGAGGCGCTCTTCCCGAGCTTCGCCCGCCTTGCCCGCCAGGGGACCTGGTACCGCAACGCTCTCTCCAACTCGATCGCCACCACCCAGAGCGTCCCCTCGATCCTCACCGGGAAGCTCTTCGAGAGGGGGCTCTCGCCCACCTGGGAGGACCACCCCCGGAACCTGTTCACCCTCCTGGCCGACGACTACGACATGCACGTCATCGAGTGGGTGGCGTCGATGTGCCCGGCGGAGGTCTGCCCCGACTACGCCGGACGCGCCCCGGCCCACTTCGGGGCACTGCTCGCGGACGCGGCCGTCGTGTTCGGCCACCTGGCCGCGCCACCCGGCCTGGAGGGCCGCCTGCCCAGCATCGACAACACCTGGGCCGGCTTCCTCGGGCAGGCCGAGGCCGCCGAGGGCGCTCCCATCGAGATCACGGGCCTGCCGGTCCCGGACCCCGAGCGCCGGGCCGACTGGGTCGACTGGCTGCAGCGGATCGCCAACGGCATCGACGTCGGCACCAGGCCCGTGCTCAGCTACGCCCACGTGCAGGCGCCCCACGTCCCCTGGGTCACGAACCCGTCCGGCACCCACTACGTCCGGCCCGAGCAGTACACGGAGGTGGAGGGAGTGGGCGGCGACGGCCGGTGGGTGGGCGACCAGGCGCTCGGCGTGATCGGATTCCAGCGCCACCTCACACAGCCGGGCACCCTCACACGCACTTGTG
>QGUS01000277.1 GCA_003242515.1 Actinomycetota bacterium | reverse complement strand
GGTTTCTCCCCTCTTGGTTAGCCGGGCCCTTCCCCGCAAGGGTCCGTCCCTACCCCACACCCGCCCCGGCTTTCGTGCCTTAGGGGGTCTGCTCCGCAGGCTCGAGGAGGACGGCGGCATCGAGCTGTCCGAGGGCCCGGGCCGCGGCGACCCGATCGTCCAGTTCGCCAGCGGTGGCGGCGAGCAGCAGGCGTTCGGCGTGCTCCACGACGTGGTCGCCACCCTCGGCAAGAAGGGCCCGGTCGTGCTGTCCGGCCTGAAGAACCAGATCAGAAAGCAGCTTCCAGGTTTCAGCGAGAAGAAGTTCGGCTACGGCGGCTTCCTGCAGTTCTGCAAGGCGGCCGCCGCCAGGGGAGTCATCTCGCTGGATTGGGACGATTCGTTGGGTGACTATCGCGTGGAGGCCAAGTGACCAGGGTGGTCGTTGTCGGGGCGGGCATCATCGGCTCGTCCATCTCGTTCCAGCTCGCCCGCCGGGGCGTCGACGTCGTCGCCCTCGACAAGGGCGCCGGCCCCTCCGAGGGGTCGACGGGGGCGTCGTCGAGCATCTGCCGCTGCCGGTACACGTTCCCCGAGGTGGTCCGTCTCGCCCTGCACGGCCAGGAGGCCTACGGGGCGTGGTCGGAGTTCACCGGGCTCTCCGAGCCGCGGTCCGGCCTGTACCGGGTCGGCGTGGTCTGGTTCACCGGCTCCGACCGGGCGAGTGTCGAGGCCGACGCCGCCAAGCTGGTGTCCCAGGGCGTCGACGCCGAGATCCTCACCCCGGAGGACCTGAAGCGCATCTACCCGTCGCTCAACGACTGCGGCGAGCCGTACGACCTCACCGGCGAGACGGAGCACGAGTGCAGGCCCGCCGAGGCCTTCCTGTACGAGCCCCGGGGCGGATACGCCGACCCGTCGGGGGCCAACCAGGACCTGATCGAGGCCACCCGGCAGCGCGGGGGCGAGGTCCGGTTCAACGCGAAGGTCGTGAGCGTGCTCGAGGAGGGGGGCCGGGTCACGGGCGTGAAGCTGGCCGACGGCTCGACCGTCACCGGCGACCTCGTGGTCAACGCCTCCGGCCCGTGGTGCAACCAGCTCAACGCCATGGCGGGCGTCGACGTCCGCTGGACCCTCACCCCGACCCGGATCCAGACGGTCTACCGCTCCTGGGACCCCGACCTGGGCCGGCTCCCGGTGGGCGCCGACACCTCCACCGGCATCTACTTCCGCCCCGAGACGGGCGGCCAGTCGCTGCTGGTCGGCTCGGTCCTCCCCGAGGACGAGGAGGAGGTCGTCGACGATCCCGACGACTTCAAGCGGACCCCCGACGCGGAGTTCCAGACCATGAAGCTCGCCGCCTTCCACCACCGGGTCCCGGCGCTGGAGGCGCGCGGCCAGGTGTCGGGGATCGCCGGTCTCTACACGATCAACCGGGAGGACGTTCACCCCATCGTCGGTCCCTCGGGGAAGGACGGGTTCTGGCTGGCCAACGGCTTCTCCGGCCACGGCTTCAAGCTGGCGCCCGCCATCGGCTCGATGGTGGCGCGGGCGGTCGCCGGGGAGACCATCGAGTTCGACACCGACGTCCCCATGTCGTTCTTCGCCGTCGACCGGGAGCCGCTGCAGCTCGCGGTCAAGCACGTGCTCGCCTGAGGTGATGCGCCGATGCTCTACCTGAACCCCGAGGACACCCGCCGGGCCCTGCCGATGACCGATGCCGTGGAGGCGATGGCCCACGCCTTCAGCGGCGACGCCGAGATGCCCCTCCGGCAGCTCGTCGGCGTGTCGCTGGTGATGCCCGGCCGGCTCGACGACCACATGGCGGTCAAGGTCGTCTCGTCGGTCCCCGGAAACCCAGCCGGGATCGTCGTGGTGTTCGGCCCCGACGGGAGCCCGATCGGCATCGTCGACGGCCCGACCCTCACCGCGATCCGCACCGGAGCGGTCTGCGGTCTGGCGACGAAGCTCCTCGCCCCCGAGAAGCCGGTGACGCTTGCGGCCCTGGGTGCCGGGGCGATGGGGTTCGATCAGATCGAGGCGATCCGGGCGGTGCGCCCGCTCGCGCGCATCCTCGTCTGGTCCCGCGACCCGGAGAAGGCGAGGGCCCTCGCCGGGAGGGTCGGGGGAGAGGCGATCACCGACCGGGAGGCCGCGGTGGCGGAGGCCGACGTCGTGTCGTGCGCCACGCCCTCACGGGAGCCGCTGTTCCGTGCGGAGTCGGTCCGCCCCGGGGCGCATCTCAACGCCGTCGGTGCGTTCACCCCGGAGATGGCCGAGCTGCCGCCGGGGGCGCTCCATGACGGCTTCGTGGTGGTGGACGACCGCGAGGCCGCGGCCGCCGAGGCGGGAGACCTGATCCAGGCGGGCCGGGAGCCCGACGCCACCCTCCGGGACCTGCTCACCGGGGCGGTGACGCCGCCGGAGGGAAAGACCACGGTGTTCAAGAGCGTCGGCGTCGCGGCCCAGGACGTCGCCGCGGGCTGGCGGGCGCTGGAGAACGCGGCCCGCATGGGGATCGGGGTGCGGCTCTAGCGGCGCACGACCGCGCGCTGCCTCCGGGCGACCGGACTCCCGTCTTCGCTCGCCGACGCCCGCTCCGGTGCCGGTTCCTTCCTCCACCGGCTTCACCGCCCGGGGGAGGAGCCTTCACACGGCAGAGGTCACTGGTTCGATCCCAGTAGCGCCCACCAGACG
>QGUS01000276.1 GCA_003242515.1 Actinomycetota bacterium | reverse complement strand
GCTCGAGGGTCGCCTCGCCGTCCACCTCGCGCAGGGGCTCGTGGAGGACGGCCTCCAGCTGCGGCTCGAGGGTGATGACGCCCAAGCGCCCCTCGGGGGCGATCCTGGAGACGATCGTCCGGCCCAGCGCGGCCCGGGCGGCGTTGACCATCTGGTCCACCGTCTGCAGGCCGGGGCGGGAGGTGAGGGCCTCGATGATGCGGCCCAGGTCCCGGATCGGCACCCTCTCGTCGAGGAGGCTGCGCAGCACCTGGTGGAACATCCCCAGGGGCAGGCGCTCGGAGCCGACCTCGGAGGCGAGGATCGGCTCGTCCTGGCGGAGGCTCTCGGTGAGCTCCTGGACGTCCTGGCGGCTGAGGAGCAGGGCGGCGTTGGTCCGCACCACCTCGGCGAGATGGGTGACGATGACCGAGGACCGGTCGACGACCGTGGCCCCGGCCGCGATCGCGGCGGCCCGCTGCTCGACGGGCAGCCAGTAGGCGGTGAGGCCGAACACCGGCTCGGTGGTCTCCTCCCCGCCGAGCGAGGCCACGGCGGACTCGTCTGCGGTGGGGATGGCGAGCAGCCGGTCCCGCGGCACGGTGCCCCGGGCCACCTCGACCCCACGCAGCAGGATCTGATAGGTGCTGGGCGGCAGGGTGACGTCGTCGCGAGTGCGGACATACGGCATGACGAACCCGAGCTCCTGGGCGATCTGGCCGCGCAGGGCGCGCACCCGGTCGAGGAGGTCGCCGCCGCGCTCGGCATCGATGAGGTCGAGGATGTCGTAGGCGAGGTGCAGCTCGAGCGGCTCGACCCGCATGCCCGGGAGCAGCGCCTCGGGCGAGTCCGGGGACACGCTGACCACCGGCTCGTCCCCCTTCTTCGCCTGGTCGCGCTCCGGCCTGGCGGCGGCCTTGCCGGAGGCGGCGAACAGGACACCCGCTATGGAGAGGAAGGTGACCGTGGGCAGGCCCGGCAGGAAGGCCAGGCCGCCGACCAGGTAGGAGGAGAGCCGCATCGCCTTGGGGCGGTTGAAGAGCTGCTCGGCGAGCTCGCCGCTCAGGTCCTCCTCGGAGCGGACCCGGGTGACGAGGAGGCCCGTCGAGACGGAGATGAGGAGGGCGGGAAGCTGGCTGACGAGGCCGTCGCCCACGGTGAGGAGGCTGTAGTTCTGGATGGCCTCCTCGAGTGACATCCCCTTCATGCCGAGACCGACGGCGAAGCCGCCGAAGAGGTTGATGGCGGTGATGATGAGGCCGGCGATGGCGTCGCCCTTGACGAACTTGGAGGCGCCGTCCATCGCCCCGTAGAAGTCCGCCTCGCGGGCGATCCGGGCCCGCAGCTCCCGGGCCTGCCCCTCGTCGATGAGACCAGCGGTCAGGTCGGCGTCGATCGCCATCTGTTTGCCGGGCATGGCGTCCAGGGTGAACCGGGCGCCCACCTCGGCGACACGGCCGGCGCCGTTGGTGATCACCACGAACTGGATCACCACGAGGATGAAGAAGACCACGAGGCCGACCACGACCGAGCCGCCCACCACGAACTGGCCGAAGGTCTCGATGACCTTGCCCGCGTAGCCCTCGAGGAGGATGAGCCGGGTCGACGACACGTTGAGGGCCAGCCGGAGCAGCGTCGTGATGAGCAGCAGCGACGGAAAGACGGAGAAGTCGAGGCTGTCCTTGAGCAGGATGGTGCCGAGCAGGATCAGCACCGCCAGAGCCAGGTTGGCGCCGAGCATCAGATCGAGGAAGACCGGCGACACCGGCACCACCATCATCAGGATGGCGGCGACCAGGAACAGGGGGACCACGGCCTTGGTCAGCTTCATGCCGCCCACCCCCTGCGCCGGAACGCCGTCGCCAGGACGATGGCCACCGCCTCGTACAGGCTCGCCGGGATGAACTGGCCGACCTTGCAGTGCTTGTAGAGGGCCCGGGCGAGCGGCCTGTTCTCGGTGACGAACACGCCGTGACGGCGGGCCTCGGCCTTGATCCGTTCGGCGAGGTGCCCCGCACCGCGGGCCACGACCCGGGGAGCGGGCTCCTTCGGGTCGTAGCGGAGGGCGATGGCGATGTGGGTCGGGTTGGCGATGACCACGTCGGCGTGCCCCACCTCGAAGATCATCCGGTTGCGGGAGATGTCCGCGGCGAGGCGGCGACGCCGCATCTTGAGTATCGGGTCGCCCTCCTGGTCCTTCAGTTCCTGTTTGACCTCCTGCTTGGTCATCTTCAGGCCCTTCTGGGTCCGCCACCGGTTGATGGCGTAGTCGGCGATCGCCACCGCGACCGCGGCGAGGGCGGTGCGGGCGACGAGACCCCACGCCTGGCTGGTGGTGGCCTCGATCGTGGTGGCCAGCCCGTTGCGGGCGCCCAGGGTCTGCATCCACGCCTGGAGCGACGACCACACGAAAGCGACGAGGAGGGCGGTCTTGACGGCGGCACGGACGAGGTCCCAGGCCACCCGGCCCGGCTTGAGGCGCTCCAGGCCCCGCTTCCAGCTCAGGTTGTCGAGGCGGGGCTTGGCGGCGGCCGGCGTGAAGACGATTCCCGTCTGGGCGACACCGGAGACGACCCCGGCGACGAGGGCGATGGCGGGGAAGGGGGCGAGGGCGCCGGCCACCATCGGCAGGGCCCGATCGGCGGCGGAACCCAGCGGATCGGAGGAGGGGGCGGCGGCGGAGAAAGGCCTGGGCTCGGGC
>QGUS01000037.1 GCA_003242515.1 Actinomycetota bacterium | reverse complement strand
CGTCTGGGTTGTTCGTGTTGTTGGGTCCCCTCTGCTCCTCTTCTGCCTCTGCTACCTCACCGCAGGTGTAGGCATGGGCATGGTGACCAACTCGGCCCTGACCCTCCTCCGCACCTTCGCCGAGGAGGCCGAGGTCGGGCGGGTCGTCTCGGCACACCTCTTCGCCCGCAACCAGGGCTTCACCTTCGGATCCGCCATCGGCGGCGCCGTCCTGCTCCTCGTGGTCACCGGCCACCTCGGCGACGTAAACCTGGTGCGGGAGCTGATCGCCTCCACGAACGCGGCCGACGCCCCGGCAGGCGCGGCCGAAGCGGTGCGGTCGGGCTTCGCCGCCGCAGTGGCGACCGGTGCGGTGTTCGGCACGCTGGGCCTGGTGTCGGCGCTGCGGATGCGGCGGTTCCTCACCCCGGCACGCGTAGCGCTGCGGGGCGAGGCCGGGCGCCGGCTCTAGACGACGAATGACAGACGGGGGCCCCTGGGTCCCATCTCGCCTCCGCCCCACGCCCTGAGGATCCTCCGGTCGCGGCCCGAGGCCATCTCACCTGGCCGCTTCCGGTACTCCACCAACACGGCGAGGCGCTCACCCTGCGGGGCGACCTCGACCATCAACTCCCCCTTAGCCTTCGGGCCGAGCACACCCGAGACCGCGACGACCGCCTCCTCGACCCGGCTCGCAGTCTCCTCCGCCCGAAGGCCGCCGGTGCGGCCGAGCCACTCAGCCAGGCGTCCGTGGAGCAACCCGTAGTCGCTCACCGGAACCACTCCCGTGAAGTGGCGTGACGGATCGTTGACCAGGCGGACGCAGACCAGGGCCACGTCGTCGGGGTTGTCCGGGATCGCCATATGGTCGAGGAGGGTGTCGGCCAGCGCCTCCACCGGGAGATCGCGGTGCTCCGCGAGTACCTTCGCCGCCCGGTCGATCCCCTCGTCGATGATCTCGTCGCGCCGCTCGATCAGGCCGTCGCTGTAGAGGACCAGGGTGTCCTCCGGGTCGAGCTTCACGGTCACACCCTTGCGCGACCCGCTGGAGGCGAAGTAGCCGAGCGGCGTGCCGCCCATCTCCCAGAGCACCCGCACCCCGCCGCTGCCGGCAACCATCGGTGGCAGGTGCCCGGCGCTGGCCAGCCGTACCGACCCGTTGCGCAGGTCGAGCACACCGAGCAGGACCGTCGCCCCCGCGGACCCCGTGATCTGCTGGGTGAGGGCGTCCACGTAGCCGAGGGCGTCCGTCGGATTGGTGGCGGCCCCCACCGCCGCCCGCACCGCGGAGCGGAGCTGCCCCATGGCGGCCGCGGCGGCAACACCCTTGCCCACCACGTCTCCGACCACGATGCCGACGCGGTGCTCGTCGATCATCCAGAGGTCGTACCAGTCACCGCCGATCTCCACGTCGCCCACGGCGGGCTGGTAGCGGACGGCGCGCTGCAGCGGGATGTCGATGCCCAGGGAGTCCTGCGGCAGCAGTGCCTCCTGGAAGGTGCGGGACAGGTGCCGCTCCCGCTCGGCGGCCATGGCCCTCCCGAACGGATCGCCCAGCATCGGCACCATCGACTCGAACAGCTCGATGTCCGCCGCCGCCGGAGGGAAGCCCTCCTCGAGGAAGATCCCCACCGCACCCCTGGCCACTGCGCCGACGAACCTCCCGGCCAGGACCCCGGACGGCCCCTCCGACTCGACCGGGTCCGTCTCCGGGTAGGTCTCCAGCAGCGTCGCCTGGTCCACGACCAGGAGGTTCTCCGACTCGAGGGCTTCGTTGAGCATCGACGGCGAGTCCAGCGGGACCGTGTACTCCGTGATCCCGTTCCCGTCGATGAACACCCGCATCTCCCCCCGGTCCGGTTGCGCCAGGCCGACGACCACGGCCCTCGCCCCGAAGACCTCCTTGAGCACGTCGATCGCCGACCGGGCCACGCCGGGGGTGTCGGTTGCAGTCGACAGCCTCTCGCTGAGCACCTCCATCGCTCCGAGGTCGCGTGCGCCGCGGATCATCTCCCGGTGCGAGTGGTCGAGCCGCTGGGCGGCATAGAGCGCCGCGCCCAGGGTCACCAGGGTGAAGGCGGCGAGCACGGCCGCCTCGCCGACCAGCTGACTCCGGGCCGTCTCCAGGGCCGAAGCGCGGCTCTGCTCCGCCACCACGACCCAGCCGGCGGTCTCGGCCCGGTCGATGGCGGTGATCCGGTCACGATCCCCCCGGAGCCCATCCCCCGCCACCACCACCACCGGGGTCTCCAGCTCCAGGAGCGAGTGGTTCACCGGAGGCTCCAGGACGGTCGGCGCGCCGTTGTGCAGGATCATCTCACCCGACCGGTCCACGACCCTCAGGTCGACCGACGGCGGGGCGAGCGCCGGGATGCCGGCGACCATGGTCTCGGCGCGGACTCCCCCGATGATCACGCCGTTGACGGTGCCATCCCGACCGTACGCAGGGACGGCCACGGGGATGAGCATCGAGCCATCCGCGCCCTGGCGCGCCGCGCCGACGTGGGGCAGCCTCGTCTGCAGCACGGCGGCGGTGTCCTCCCGCTCCTCCAGGTCGTCCGGGATGAGTGCGTCGTCGAGGGTCGCCGATACCACCAGGTCGCCTTCGGCGTTGGCCCAGCCCACACCGCCCTCGAAGCCCAGGTCGCCCGCGGCCAGGACGCTCAGCAGGGGCTCGAGCACCTCGGGATCCGCCTCCCGGAAGGAGGGCATCTCCCGGAGCGCCTCGAGGATGGCGATGCGGTCGTCGAAGTACTGGTCGACGAGACGCGCTGCCTCGGAGGCGTTGGAGAGCATGCGCGCCTCCACCTGCTCCACACGGTTGCCGTAGGAACGCCAGGCGAGGGTGCCGCCGATGGCGCAGAGGATGACCGCGAAGAGGACGGCGAGCAGGATCACCCGTCCACCCGGGAACGGAGAGCGCGCCGCCTGAGCGAGCCAACGGTCTACGGACCTCTCCGGCACGACAGAGACACTAGGCCCGCGTCCGGGCGGACACCCAGACGGAACCGATCAGATGTCGATCTCGGCCCAGACGGCCTTGCCGTCGCGGTGCGGGTGCGATCCCCACCGGTCGGACAGGGCGGCGACGATCTGGAGGCCCCGGCCCGACGGCTCCCGGGGGCTGCTGTCGACGGGCTGGGGCAGCTCCGGGTCGCCGTCGTAGACGGTCACCCGGATCGCCGAAGAGTCGGTGCGCACCTCGAGCTGGAACCCGGACCGGGCGTGGAGCACGGCGTTGGAGGTGAGCTCCGAGACGACGGTGGCGACCCGGGTGGCGAGCTCGGGGTCCTCGATCTGCCTCGTAGCGAGCCGCCGGGCCTTCGAGACCGACGACGCCCGGGGCGCGAACCGTCTGCGGATCACCTCAACGCCTGTCGGGTCCTGGACGGCGGTGGTGAGGAAGGGAAGGAACATGTCGAGGTGGCTTCATGGTATCGGGGACGGCCTCTGGGATCCGGCAGCCGGTTCCCTGGCGTTTTTCCCGAAACCACGCCGGGTAAACCCGATCCGTGCCCGATGCAACGCCGATCTTCGCCCACCTCTCCGACGACGAGCTCATGGACCGCTATCGACGGTCCAAGGGACCGAACCTCCTCACCACGGAGGGCGAGACCGGCCTCGGAGCCGAGTTGCGTCGCCGCGGCCTGATGCCCGACGGTGAGGACACCATCCCTGGAGCCAGCCAGCCGGCGCTGCCGGAGGACTCGGGGCCGGGTGCGACAATCGAACCGGGCCCGGGGTCGGCAGCCGCCGACGACCGCCCTCAGTCGAACTGAACCGACCGCTTCGACAGGCCGAACCAGAAGCCTTCGACCGCGTTCTGCGGCCGGAACCCGTCGTACACCGCACCCAGGGCGATGAACAGCGGGGCGAAGTGATCGGTGCGGGGATGGGCGATGTCCCAGGCCGGGGCCTTGTTCTGGAAGTCCAGCAGCGAGTCGATGTCCTGCGCCGCGATGGTCTGCTTGAGCCAGTCGTCGAACTCCTCCGACCACGACGGCGGTTCGGCGTAGGGGCCTCCGTGCCAGTCCATCTCCCTCAGGTTGTGGGTGGCGAACCCGCTGCCCACGATGAGCACGCCCTGCTCACGCAGCGGGGCGAGCCGGCGGCCGAGGTCGAACAGGATCCTCGGGTCGAGCGTGGGCATGGAGATCTGCAGGATCGGCACGTCCGCCTCCGGGTACATCTCCATCAGCGGGACGTATGCACCGTGGTCCAGGCCCCGGAAGGGGTCCTGATAGACCCTGTGGTCGGGCCCGTCGACGAGCTTCGCCACCTCGCGGGCGAGCTAGCGGTGCGCCGGGAGCCGGGTACTCCACCTCGTAGTACTTCTGCGGGAATCCCCAGAAGTCGTAATAGAGCGGGACGGTGGTGGTGGCGCCGACCGTGAGCGGGTCGTTCTCCCAGTGGGCCGAGACGACGAGGATCGAGGACGGCCTGGGGATGCCCTTCGACCACCCGGCGAGCTCCGCGGTCCAGACGGGGTCGTCGGCCAGGGGAGGCGCGCCATGGCTCAGGTAGAGCACGGGCATGCGCTTGTCGTCGAACTCGGCCATGACCCGAAAGCTAGTGACCGGCCGCAGTTGTCAGAGCGACCGACGTGACCCGGGCGCCAGGCACCGAGCACGTTGGGAGGCGTCAGCCTCGCAGTATGGAACGCAGCGTCGTGTCCAGGTCGTCGGTGAGCTCCAGCTTGCCCGGCTCGTCGTGGAACCCCGCCCGCTCCACCGCCCGCCGCGGCTGAGGCTGGATCCCGGTGAGCACCACCTTGGCCCCGTTCCGGTTGATCCGCTCCACGATCGACTCGAGGGCGACCAGGCCGGTGGCGTCCATGGCCGGCACGTCCTCGAGATCGACGATCACCGTGTGGACGCCCTCCCCGACGACGGTGAGGGCACCCAGCGCCTTCTCGGCGGCCCCGAAGAACAGCGGCCCCGCCACGTCGTAGAAGACCACGCCCGGAGGCAGCCCGCCGATGGTGTGCCCCTCCGGCCCGCCCACGAGCTGGGCTCCCGAGATCTCGACCATCCGGCGCATGAACAGGAACGCCGCCAGCACCACGCCCGTGATGACCGCCACCACCATGTCGAACAGCACCGTCAGGGCGAAGCAGACGAACATCACCACCACGTCGCTGCGCGGGGCGATCCGCGCGATCCGCTTGAAGTGCGGGAGGTCGCTCATGTTCCACGCCACCACCAGCAGCAGGGCCGCCATGCCCGCCATCGGGATGTGACCCAGCACCGGGGCGAGCACGAGCATCGCCACCAGCAGGAACACCGAATGGACCACCACCGCGAACGGGCTGCGGGCGCCAGCCCGGATGGCCGTGGCGGTGCGGGCGATGGCGCCGGTGGCGGCGAACCCGCCGAAGAACGGGGCGACGATGTTGCCGAGCCCGAGACCGACCAGCTCCGCATCGGAGTCGTGGCGGCCGCCGGTCATGCCGTCGGCGACCACGGCGCAGAGCAGCGACTCGATGGCGCCGAGCAGTGCGATGGCCGCCGCGGTCGGCAGGAGCGAGATCACCTCGTCCCAGCCCATCCCCGATCCGGCCCACGGGAAGGTCGGCATCGGGACCCTCCGCGGGATCCCGCCGAACAGGGTCTCGATGGTCACCGGGGCATGCCCGGCACCGGCCAGCAACAGCCCGACGATCGTGGCCACGGTCAGACCGACCAGCGGGCCGGGGATCCGGTGGGTGATGCGCGGCCAGACGATGAGCACGGCCAGGGTGAGCAGCCCGATGCCGAGGTCGACCGCTGACACCTGGCCGAAGCGCTCGCCCAGGTCGGCCAGCCGCTCCCAGATCCTCTCACCGTGGAGGCTGCCCAGTCCGAACAGGTCGCCGAGCTGGAGGATGGCGATGACGACGGCGATGCCGGCGGTGAATCCGGTGGTGACGGGATGGGGGATGAACTGGATCAGCCGGCCCAGGCCGGACACTCCCATCAGCAGCATGATCACGCCGGCGAGGGCTGAGGCGACCATCAGCCCCTGCACCCCGTGGCGTGCCGTCACCGGCACGAGCAGGACGACGAAGGCGGCGGTGGGACCGGAGACGGAGTGCATGGACCCGCCGGTGAGGGCGATCACCATGCCGGCGACGATGGCGGTGTAGAGGCCATGTTCCGGCGGAGCGCCCGCGGCGATGGCCAAGGCCATGGAGAGGGGCAGGGCGACGACCCCGACGACGAGGCCGGCCACGGCGTCGGCGCGGAGGTCAGCGGCGGTGTAGCCCCGGCGGAAGGCGGCCCGGATGGCGACGCCGAGGCGGAGCCTCGACGAGTCCTCGATCACCATCCGTGGCATTTCCCGGCACGATAGATGCTTCGGGATCGGGCTTCGGTCGATCGCGTCTTCCCGGCTCGCTCCGCCAGCCCCCTTCGGGCGCACCTTCCACCGCGTCGGGGATAACCGCCACCACCGGACGGGTCACCACCCCGTCCCGGTCGGCGTAGCCGATGCGGGACGAAAGGCGATACCCTTAGAGGCAGACCCAAGCAACGGAGAAGGACCACATTGGCCAAGGACACTGAGGAATACGTACGGATGCGGGGCACTGTCGTGAAGATGCTCCCCGACTCCACCTTCGAGGTGGAACTGGAGAGCGGCTTCCAGCTGCTGGCCAAGCCGTCCGGCCGCATGCGACGCGGTCGTGGCATTCGCGTCCTGCCTGGCGACGTGGTCGACGTCGAGGTGTCCACCTACGACCCCACCCGGGGTCGCATCGTCTGGCGCTACCGCTGAAGCGGGCGCCCGGCCCTACCGGCTCCTGAGGCCGGGTTCCTCCAGGGACCTGACACGAAGGCACCTGCCCTCCAGTGGGTCGACCTCGCCGGCCACGTCCCCGGGCGCACACGCCGGCTCATGGACCGACCGGCTCCGACCGCATCATCCCGCAGCCCGGGCCGCGGGCTCTGTTCACGCGTCCGGCGTGCCGGGGTGCGCCTCCTCGATCAACCTGCTGATCCGGTCGTAGATGCGGCGGACCTCGTCGTTCCAGCGCTGGTAGTCACCGAGGTCTCCGCGCAACCGGGCGGCGTCGGCGTGGTCCAGGGCCTCGCCCAGCTGCTGCAACAACTCCTCCAGGGTGCCCTCGAGCGGATCCTCCGTCCCGGGCCCGGGCCGGTTGTTCCCGAACACGAGCCGGAGGGCGGCGTCCATCGTGGGCGCCCACTCGACCCGCTCGCCGAACACCACGGCCACCCGGCGGAACTCGGGGAACGCCCCGCCCCGCTCCTCCAGGTAGAACGGCTGGAAGTAGATGATCGAGTCCTCGATCGGAACCACCAGCAGGTCGCCGCGGATCACCTTGGAGCCCGAGTTGTCCCAGAGGCTCAGCTGCTCGGCGATCTCGGCGTCCTGCTCGATCCGCTGCCCCACCTGGCCGACGCCGTCGACCAGGGTGCCCGGCGGCATCCGGAAGTCGATGAGCCGACCCACCCGGCCCGGGGTGGAGTCGGCCACCAGGAACGACACCATTTTCCGCCTCTCCCTCGGGTTGAACGGCTGCAGCAGCAGGTAGGAGAGGTCGTCCTCGCCGGGCAGCTTGGTGAGCAGGTAGTACGGCAGGACCTCGCGCATCGGCTGGTCGACGCCGAAGCGGATGTCGCCCCAGAGCCGCTCGTCGCCCTCACGGGAGATCGTCGCCGGGTCGGTGGGGAACGACCAGGCGTCGTTGCCCTGGAACAGCTCGAAGGTGTCGGTGACGTGGTACTCCAGGTAGATGGAGGACTGGATGCGGAACAGGTCCTCCGGGTACCGAAGGTGGTGGATGAGGCCCTCCGGCATCGCCTCGAACGGCTGCACCACGCCCGGGTAGACCGACGACCACGCCTGGAGGATCGGGTCCGTCGCGTCCACCGCGTAGTAGGTGAGCGTCCCGTCGTAGGCGTCGACCACGGCCTTCACCGAGTTCCGGATGTAGTTGACACCCAGCGGGATCCGTGAGGTGATGGAGAGGCGGTTCTGTTCGTCCTCCGACACCGGCTCCGAGTAGGGGTAGTAGCGGGTGGCGGTGTACAGGTCGACCACCCACTTGATCCGGCCGTCGAGGATCACCGGGTAGGGCTCGGAGTCGCTGTAGAGGAAGGGCGTCACCTGGTCGGCGATCGCCCGGATGTTGCGCTCCACCAGCACCCGGCTGTCGGGCCGCAGCTCGCCGGAGATGAGCAGGTTGAGGTCGCGGTACCGGAAGGCGAACGCGATCCGCTTGAAGATGTTGTCGATGACCACGCCGGCCGAACCGTCGTACTGGTTGTACTGGGTCCGGCTCTCCGACAGGGGGATGTCGATCTCCTGGTCGGTCGTGCCGGTGCGGACGATCACGGGCCTCCCGGGCTGGTAGGTGCGTCCGAAGTAGACCCGGGGCTGGGTCAGCTCGAGGGACGGCAGACTGGCGACCGGCGGCACGTCCTTGAGGAGGAAGAGGGGCTGGCCGTCGGGCTGGACGGCGTTGGCCTGGTTGACCACCGCCCCGTAGCCGTGGGTGTAGCGGAGACGCGTGTTCTGCCAGTCGTCGCGGGGCAGGTTCACCTCCTCCAGCTCGCGCACCGCGAGCATCACCTGCAGCGGCTGGCCGTCCTCGTCGGGGTACCGGTCGGTGAAGACCTTGTCCAGGGAGTAGTAGGTGGCGAGCTCCTGGAAGTTCCGGTAGGTGCGGGGCAGCACCGCGGACGACCAGAGGCGGACGTTGTCGATGGTGAGGCGGTTCGCCTCGATGTCCTCCATGGTGAGCGTGGGAGACGCCCGGAAGTTGCGAACCTCGATGGAGTCGAGGCCGTACGCCGCCCTGGTCGCCTCGAGGTTGTATGAGATGAACGGGGTCTCCTTGGCCAGCTGGTTGGGGAGGACCGAGAAGCGCTGCACCAGCGCCGGGTACACGCCCGCGCCGAGGACCGACACCAGCAGCCACGAGCCTGCGGCGATGGCGACGAGCGTCCAGCCACGCCGCCAGATGTTCACCACGAACAGGACCGCGCAGATCACGGCCACGGCCACCAGCAGGCGGATGGCCGGGAGACGGGCGTTGATGTCGGCGAACCCGGGGCCGGTGAACTTTGGTGCGGTCCGGCCGGAGAACAGGAGCTCGTAGCGGTCGAGGTAGTAGGTGACGGCCCGGACGAGGGCCAGGATCGCCAGCATGACCGACAGCTGGATCTTCGCCCCCCTCGCGGTGACGATGCTGCGCCGGTCGAACCGGAGGCCGCCGTTGAGGAAGAACGACATCGCCGCCAGCACGAGGGCCATGACGAGCAGGCTGAACAGCCAGTCCACCGCCAGGCGGAGGAGGGGCAGGCGGAACACGTAGAACGAGAGATCGTTCCCGAAGATCGGGTCGCTGGTGCCGAACGGCCGGGCGTTGAGGAACAGGAATGTCTCGTCCCTCCAGGTGGCCGTGGCCAGGCCCAGGAACAGGGCGAGGACGATGGAGACGATGAGCCGTACCCGCTCCAGCCGCGGCTCCACCCACTCCCGGAACCGCTCCGCCAGCTCCTCGTCCATGATGTCGACGGGCACCCACCGGGGCGAGAGGCGCTGGGTGAGCAGCAGCGTGCACCAGAAGATGAGGAACGAGAACACGAGGCCGAAGGCGCCCAGGGCCAGGGAGGTGCCCCAGTTCCGGGCCCACACGGCGGCGTACCCCATCGAGTCGAACCAGAGGTAGTCGGTCCACAGGGTCCCGGCGGCGGTGAGCAGCAGATAGATGCCCAGCGCCACCAGCAGCACGACCGTCAGGGGACGCCGTCTGTCCGGGGAGTACGCGGGGGCCGACCTGGTGAACATGGGGTTGGGTGGGAGTCTACGGCCCCACCCGGTTAGGCCAGGCGTCCGAGGGGTAGGGTCACGGGACGCAACCGAGGAGCACCAGATGCCCGGATGGGCCGTCATACCCACCATCCGCGTCCCCGACATGGCCGAAGCCCTGGCGTTCTATTGCGACCTCCTGGGCTTCACCCTCGACCGGGGCGACGTGGCACAGGACAACAACTCCCTGATCCGTGGCGACGCCCGGGTCATGCTCGAGACCGCCACCGACCTCTATAGCCCGGAGTTCAACGAGGCGATCAGGGCCCGCTTAGGGGGAAAGTCGGCGATCTCGCTCTACATCGAGGCCGAGGACATCGAGGACCTCTACGCGAAGGTGGTCGAGGCCGGGGCCAAGGTCGTCGACCCGCTCGCCGACCGCCCGTGGGGCCAGCTCGAGTTCACGGTCGAGGACCACATGAGCACCTGGCTCACCTTCTGGAAGGCGACGAACAAGAAGTCCTGAGGCCTCAGGAGTCGAGCGTGGCGATCGACTTCTCCACGCCCTGCTCGTAGGCGCGGATCGCCAGGGCACGCAGCCGCTGCTCGGCCTCGTCGGACCGCCAGACCCGGAACACCTTCGAAGCCGCCGACTGGCGCTCGCGCGTGCCCTCCCCCGCCTCGTCGAGGGCCCGGGAGAGATCCTCCGCCAGGGCCGCGGAGACCTCCTCGACGGCCCCGGAGTGCGGCGTGGGCGGACGCTTCAGCTTGGAACCGGTCATCGCCTCGGCGACGGCGTGGCCGGCGGCGAAGCTCTCGGCCCAGAGGGCGATCAGGTCGGCGCCGATCGCCTCCGCCACGACGCGGGGGTCGGGCCGCCACTTCTCGTCGGTGCGGAGCTGGTCGAGGGCGATGTTCT
>QGUS01000275.1 GCA_003242515.1 Actinomycetota bacterium | reverse complement strand
CCCGGGAAAGGGGGGGATGGTGCCCCGAGGGCCCCCTGCCAGATCAGGATGACGACGCTGGCGCCCCATGCGGCGAGCAGCGGCACCAGCTGCCTGGGCTCCGGGAAGCTGAATGGCCCCACCTTCCGGTGGACTTCGCGCAGCGCTCGCTGATGGTCGGCCAGGTAGGCGGCGAAGAAGGCGACCAGGCCGAGCTTCGCCAGCTCCGCGGGCTGGAACCCGACGGAGAAGCTGCCCCCGAGCTTCAGGGTCACCCACAGGCGCGAGCCGCCTTGCTCCAGGCCCCGCAGCGGGAAGCCCCAGCCGGTGGGCAGGTTGGGGAGGAGGAGCAGGAGGACCGAGACGAGGAGGATCAGGTTCCGGTAGCGCCGGACGACCGAGGTGCCCCGGCTGGAGAGCAGCCACAGGAGGATCCCGGCCGCGGCGGCCCCGATCAGGACCCACCAACGCTGCAGGCCCGCCTTGCGCACGTCCAGGGAGTAGACGGTCATGAAGCCGAGCCCCGTGATGGCCACTACGAGCGGGAGGAGCAGCGGGCTCGCCTTGGGGGCCCACCGCTGCACGGCGAGCGACAGCCCGCCGAAGGCGATGAGGAAGACGAGGAAGGTGATCCCGACCTGGACGTCAACCCCGGCGCTCCGGGCGAAGTTGACCAGGGTCACCCCGAAGGTGGCGAGAGCCGAGGCGGTGACGATGCTGGCCAGCTCGGCCTTTCGGGTCATGTCAGTCCAGGGTTTCGATGACGATCACCGAGATGTTGTCCAGCCCTCCTGCGGCGTTGGCCAGCTCGATGAGCCGCCATGCGGCCTCTTCTACGCCGTTTCCCTCCAGCACCTCGGCGATGACCGGGTCGGGGACCATCTCCGTGAGCCCGTCGGAGCAGAGCAGGAGGCGGTCGCCGACCTGCAGCTCGAGCTGGATCTCGTCGATGTTGACGAAGCGGGTCAGCCCGAGGGTGCGGGTGAGCATGTGGCGCTGCGGATGGGTCGCCGCCTCCTCCGGGGAGATCCTCCCCTGGAGCACGTACTCGGCGGCGACGGTGTGGTCCTGGGTGAGCTGACTGAGCTCCCCGCCCCGGTACAGGTAGGCGCGGCTGTCGCCGACATGGGCGAAGTGGGCCTTGCCCGACGGGTCGAGGGTGACCAGGGTCATCGTGGTGCCCATGCCCTCGAGACCGGGCTGACGGGCCACCTCCTCCCGGATGGCGCGGTTGCTCGCGGCGACCCGGTCGGCCGGCGGCAGGTCGGTGGCCGCGGCGGCGTTCACCGCGAGCCGGGACGCCACCTCCCCGGCGACGTGGCCGCCCATCCCGTCGGCGACCATCAGCGTGACGGGACCGGTCGACTCGCCGGACGACTCCGGGAACAGCGAGTCCTCGTTGTTCTGCCGGACCATGCCCTGGTGGCTGGCCGACGACCAGATGAACCTCACCTGACCTCCATGACCGTCTTGCCCACCTGGATCGTGTCACCACGCCGCAGCGGCACGGGGGCGGTGACCCGGCGCCCGTTGACGTAGGTCCCGTTCGTGCTCCCCAGATCGTGCAGGGTGATGCCGTTGTCTGCCGCCACCAAGCGCATGTGGAACTCGGAAGCGTAGGGATCGCCGAGCACAACATCCGCCTCTTCCGACCGTCCCAGCACCGTGACGTTGGTCACCTCGATCTCCTGCCCGGCGAGATTGTCGCTCCGGACGAAGAGGATCCGGCGCCCTTCGCGGCGCTCTCGGCGAACCGAGATGCCGAGGTGAGAGCCGATGGCGCGGGCGATCTGCCAGACGAAGAGGTAGACGAGTCCCAGGAAGATGATCTTGAGGAGTGCGAGGATCAGGTCAGGCATCCCGCTCCTCCACCCAGCGGAAGGTGGCGTCGGCGACCACCAGGCGCGACCCGTGCTCCAGCGGCACGGGGTCCTCGCCCACGGGGATCCCATCGAGCGTCGTGCCGTTGGCGGAGCCGAGGTCGGCCACCCAGGCGCGGCCGCCCTCCCTCCAGATGAGCGCGTGGCGCCGGCTCACCGACTGCAGGGGGATGCGGACGTCCGCCTCCTCTCCCCGCCCCACCAGAGCACGGTTGTGTCCCACTTCCAGAGTCGTGTCCTTCGCCACCAGTTTCCCCCATGCGGGGAGCGGACCGGGGGCGATCTCGGCATCACAGGAGATGGTCCCCTGCGGGACCTGCTCGGAGGTCTCGATGCGGACCCGGCACGGGCCCTCGAGGCGCAGGCCCTGCTCGGCGGTGTACCGCTCCACTTCGAGGGTGAGGGTCTGCTCCATCTCCGCCGGGTCGGCGTCCATGTCCTTGGGGTTGACCAGGAGCGTGTAGCGGTTGGCGGTGGCCGGACCGGTCTCGTGGTCGAAGCGGGCGAAGTCGGCCTCGCGGGCGAGGCGGCCCGCGATCTCCGTGGGATGGAGGCGGCCTCCGAAGACGCGGCCGGCCACGCCCTCCAGGAGACGCTCCAGCCGCCGCTCGAGCCCGCGTACGAGGTTCATCCCGCGTCAGGTTACGGGGTGCGGGGGTGTGGGCGACTTTTCCGAAGTGCCCGGTGGACGGTACGATGTCGGCGATTCCCCCGGGCGAGTGGCGGAATTGGCAGACGCGCAGGATTCAGGTTCCTGTGATCGCAAGATCGTGGGGGTTCAAGTCCCCCCTCGCCCACCCGGAGCCTCCCCCCGGCCGGTCGGCCGTCCCAGTTGC